>CBESNZ010000229.1:0-5677 GCA_965531045.1 uncultured Acidimicrobiales bacterium | reverse complement strand
CTCGTGGCGGGGGCACCCGGAGCCGATCTCGGCGGCGCCCGAGCAACGTCGCGGGCAGTTCGACGTTGACCTCGGTGAACAGCAGTGCGCCGCTGAGGACGACGAGGAAAAACCCCACGGAGAACCCGAATCCCTCGAGCAATCGTGTCACGCCTTCGTTTTCGGTCCCGGTGGCGATGAGCGTGCTGAAGAGCGCACCAATCGTGATGAAGCCGCCCGCCATCACACTGAGGATGAGCACCTGGTGGACACGCAGCTCGCATGCCCGCTTCCCGCCGGCTTCGGCCATCTCGACGAGGACATCCTCGGGCGCAATGTACTGGTTTGACGGAAAGTCGGCCTCGGATTCGTCTGTCACGCCTGGGTCGCTTTCGTCGTCGTGGCAACCGGGTGGTAGCTCGGTTCCCACCAGGAGGCATCGAGGCGGCGGTCGATCTCGGCTTCATCGATGTCGTCGCCGACGCCTTCTGCCGCAGCCGCTGCCGCGACGGCTCGGGCGATCCGACGGCTCACCGCTTGCACCTCATCGAGTGGCGGCAGCAGGCCGCGGCGCGGGTCGCCGTTCCGACACGGGCTCTGGTCGGCGACCCCCCGGGCGGCAGCGTGCAACATGGCGTCGGTGACCTTCGATGCGTTGGCCACGAGTGCGCCCTGCCCGATACCGGGGAAGACATAGATGTTGTTCGCTTGGGAAATCGTGTGCATCGTGCCGTCGTGCTCGACCGCGTCGAACGGGCTGCCGGTGGCGATGAGCGCCCGACCATTGGTCCATGCGATCAGGTCCGACGGTGTCGCTTCCGCATGCGTCGTCGGGTTGGAGAGGGGCATGATGAGCGGTCGATCGGAGCCCTCGAGCATCTGCTCGACGATGGCCTTGGTGAACAGGCCCCCTTGGCCGGACACGCCGATGAGCACCGTCGGTCTGACGTTGGCGACGGTCGACTCGAGCGAGGTTGGCCCGTCGTGGTTCGCCCAGGCCGATACCGCGTTCCACGGCTGTGAAAACGCCTTCTGGAAGTCGGCGAGGTCGATTCGTCGGTCGTGGAGGAGTCCATCGGCATCGGCGAGAAAGAGATGCGAACCGGGGTCGATGGCGCCGTCGGCCAGCAACGCGTCACGCAGCATCGTCGCTATGCCGGTGCCCGCCGACCCCGCACCGACGATGCAGATCCGCTGCTCGTCGAGTCGTTGTTCACCGATGTTCATCGCGGCATGCACTGCGGCCAGAGCGACCGCGGCGGTGCCCTGGATATCGTCGTTGAAGCTGAGAACCCGCTCGCGGTACCGGTGCAGAAGTGGTGTGGCGTGGTGTCCGGCGAAGTCCTCCCACTGCAACAACGCTCGGGGGAGGTGGGCAAACAGTTCGGAGACGAACCGGTCGACGAAAAGGTCGTACTCCGCCCCGACGATTCGCTCGTGGCGCCAACCGAGGTACAGCGGATCGTCGAGCAGTGTGGGATTGTTGGTCCCGACATCGAGGAAAATGGGGAGGGTCCGGTTGGGGTCGATCCCGCCCGCCGCGGTGTAGAGCGACAACTTCCCTATCGGGATTCCCATGCCGCCTACGCCTTGGTCGCCGAGACCGAGAATGCGCTCTCCGTCGGTGACGACCACGACATCGATATCGCCCTCGACCGCGTCGAACTGTGCGGCCATCCGCTCGCGTTCGGGGTAGCTCAGAAACAGGCCGAGGGGACGTCGATAGATGTGGCTGAACTCCTCGCAGGCGAGTCCCACCGTCGGGGTGTACAGGATCGGCAACATCTCGGTGAGGTGTTCGGCCACAAATCCGTAGAACAGGACCTGGTTCGAGTCGTGGGCGGCCCGCAGGAAGATGTGACGTTCGAGATCGTCATGGAGCCGGTCGAACTTGTCGCGGATCCGCGCACACTGCTCGGCCATGGTTTCGACACGGGGCGGAATGAGGCCATCGATCCCCAATTCGACGCGCTCGGCGACCGTAAATGCGGTGCCCTTGTTTCGGAGCGGGTCATTCAGCACGACCCGGCCCGAGCTGGATCTTGTAGTTGTGCCGCTCATCGTGCGGCTCCCATCGTTCGTTCGGAGTCTTTCACGGGGGTCATCGTTCAGCCAGCGACCGCGACGTAGATGGCACCGGCGACGAGGCCAAAGGCCACGTGGGCCATGGCGATCCCCATCGGGGTCATCTTTCCGAGGCCCGTCATGGCAACGCCCGGCGCGGCCATGTCGCCGCTGCGAACGAGTGGATGCATCATCGTCAGCATGATTGGCATCATGACCGCGACGATCACGCCGTGAATCCCACCGAACAGCAACCCGTAGCCGGCCGCCGCGCCGTCTGAACCTGGGTCGACTGCATGGAGCAGTCCGGCGTGGACCAGACCGAACACGGCGCCCATCATCAGGTGCACCATCAGGCCCACCCCGTACACGACCGGGTTCGATGCCTTCGGTACGGCCATCGTCCCCAAGGTGCGCAGCAAGTTCATCGACGTCATGCCCGACGCCATGCCCATGTAGATCACCGCGAGCATCACCGCCGCGCCGACGAGTCCGGCCCAGATAGCTGTAGCGGGTTCGAAGTTTCCGGCCAATGATGAGGCCAATGTTGCTGCGTTCACGGGGGTTCTCCTGGAGCTCGGCGCTAGCCCAATTGGCGCGCCGTCGACTCACTCAACTCCCCGCGCGCTACCCGACTACCCGCAAAACGTCATTTGCGACATTCATGCGCCTCAGACCACGCAGATGTCGAACGGTGCGACCTCGCCGAACAGGTGCGCCGCGGCCAGCAGCGCTTCGGGGGTCGGCTCGACGAGCGGCGGGACCTGTGGTCTGGCCCCGTGGGACCGAAAGCCGATTACCTTGACCCGCATCGTCGCGTCGACCTCGGCCAACCATCGCGCGGTGCGTCGAAGCAGCTCAGCGTCGTCGTTGACGCCCGCCAGCAGCAGGAGCCGCACCTCGTACAGCAACCCGAGCCGGTGCAGGTGCACGACGCTGGCGAGCACTTCATCATTCGTTTCGCCGGTCATCTGGCGATGAATGTCCGAGTCGAGGCACTTCAGATCGATCATCGCGCCGTCGATCACGGGCGCAAGATCGTCCCACACCGACAAGTCGGTCTTGCCGTTCGAGTCGACGAAGCAGGTGAGGTGGGCCAGCCCGGGGTCGGCCTTCACGGCTGCGAACAGCGCCCGCAGAAACGCGGGCTGTTGCGTGGCCTCGCCTCCCGACGCCGTAATGCCACGGATGAAGGGTGCCGCCGCCCGGATCTTCTCGAGTACCTCATCCACACCGAGGTGCATTGGGTCGAATCCGTCGAGCGGCCGGTGGCCGGGGATCGTTTGGGGATTGTGGCACGCGACGCAATCGAAATTGCATCCCTGCAGGAACACCACGAACCGGTTGCCCGGCCCATCGACGTTGCTGAACGAGATCGTGTCGGCGACGAAGCCCTTGAGCGGCCTAGCGGGGGTCACGCTCATGGCAACCGATTCTCTTCACCGCTCGCTGTGTGAGGTGGAACGAATTCTCGCTGCCCGCTGCGAAGTGGTCGCTGTTGTGACGCACGATGCCGCACTCCTCGATCGTCAGCAGGTCACTCTTGCGCACGAGATAGCCGGTGATCCGAACGAACTCGTTGCTATCGAGGTTGAACGTGAAGTCGCGCATCCCGCTGGTGAAGCCGCCGCGGATGATGTCGACCATCGCCTCCGGGTTCCGTAGCACGGTCTCGTCGACGTGAAAGATGTCGCTGACACCGGACGAGAAGAGGTGATGGTGCGGCGCACACGTGGCGATGTGTTCGAGCAGGCCCGGTTCGTCGCCGACCGGGATGCGCGTGCCGGCTGTAACGTCGGCGTCCACGTCGATGCCGCTCTGGCTGTGCAGATAGCAGCGAGCGTCGCCACCTTCGCAGTACGGCATCGGTCGGGCGGCGACCAGCTCGGCAACCCTCTCGACGATCCGGATAGCCAGCGCGTTGGCCTCGGCGTCGTGTCCGTAGCGGGCCTCGCCGTCCCGGTCGCGACCCTCGTAGGCCATCAACAGGTTGACGCACTCGGCCAGGCCGAAGATGCCGAACATCGCCGAGAATCGGTCGATGTCGATCAGACCTTCGGCGGCCAGCCAATGCGTGTCGAAGAAGCGCTGATCCTCGACCAGGGAACGCACCCGGGCCTCGGTGAGTTCGGCGGTCAGCTCGACGTAGTGCGGCAGGACGGTCGCGGTGAACTCGTCGACCGAGCCGCCGTGCAACAGGGCGACTTCCTTGAGGTTGAGTCGCACCAAGGTGTGGGCGCCGCCGCCGATCTTCAGTGAGTTGTAGCAGCTGACCGAGGCGTATCGCTCGCCGTGATCGCCGACCATCATCGGGTGGTTGACGAAGTGCGGCTTGCCGGTTTCGAACACCGTGCGCACGGCATCTTCGATCAGGTCGTCCGGGGTGATTTCGGGGTCGACCTTGAGGGTGATGTTCGGTACGGCCTGGCGTAGCGAGCGCTCGACCCGCAAGATCGAGCGGGTGAGTCGGCTGTCGTGTGGTCCGAGGTCGACGTGTACGAAGGCGTCGGGCAACATGCGATCGATCCCGATCCAGAACCGCCGCAGCTTTGTATCGAGCACTTCGTCGCTGATCTCGTCGGTGACGAACGGGGCGAGCACCTTGTCGAGGTCGCCGAGGTACACCGGATAGCTGGTGACGCTCGGGACGTAGGTGTACATCACCTGCAGGAACGCCAAGGCGTCGTCGAGGTTCGTGGGAGGCGGCATCTCGAGATAGGCCAGCCCCTGCCGCATCGCCAACTCGTAGTCGGGCAGCACGTAGCGCGGCGTGTAGGGCGCGTTGCCCTCGAACATGTCGCAGATGACCCGCTTGTCGAGGGCCTCCGCACAGGCGTCGGACAGCGCCGGGTAGGGCACCGCCTCGGTCGCCAGGGCCGCCAAGCGGCGAAGCTTCTGGTCGTAGCTGAGCGTGCCGTCTTGCACGAGCTCACTAGCGCGAACGGTCAACTCGGTGTGCTCCACAACCCAACGGTACGCCGACCCCGAGAGCGGACTAGGGCCATTGGTCCCCTGCCCACGGCCGGAGCCCTACGGTTGCAATACATCATTCCCGTCTTATATCATCACGTAATGATGTCATCGAGAACCCTTGATACCCTTGAACGGTTCGGGACAGCGTTGTCGGATCCGATCCGTCGGCAGATCCTGCTGTTGTTGTTGGCTGGGCCGTCGTATCCGAACGACCTTTTGGCCCAGATCGACACCAGTCAGCCGAACCTGTCGAACCATTTGGCCTGCCTTCGTGGCTGCGGTTTGGTGCTCAGCGAACGGGAGGGTCGACGAGTGCGTTACGAACTCGCGTCCGAACCACTCGCCCACGCCTTGTCCGATCTGGTGTCGGTTGAACTTCAGGTCGATGAGCACGAACACCTGGCGCGGTCGTAGTGGCGGCGCTCGGGTTGGCGCTCTTCGGCGCGATGTTCCTCGTCGTCTTCGTCGCCCGGACGGTGGCGCAGAGACGACGAACCGGCGACGCCGGGATCCGCGCCGGAATGCTGGGGGCATCATTCGGGTCGACCGAGTGGCTCGCCGGCTGGCTCCTCGTCGTCGGGCTCCTTTCAGGGGTTGCGGCTCCGATTGCCGAGATGGCCGGGCTCGACCCTTGGATCACCGCCGTCTGGTTTCGCGGAAC
>CBESNZ010000228.1:0-5698 GCA_965531045.1 uncultured Acidimicrobiales bacterium | reverse complement strand
GGCCTTCATCGCCCACGCCCCCTGGGGTTTCGATGCGTTCGCCGAGTCGGTCGAGCCGTACACGCTGGATCACACCGAGTCGCTGACCGGCGTCCCGGCCGAGGCCATCGCCGAACTCGCCCACGCCTACGCCACGGCACCCAGCGCGCAGTTGATGTGGACCCTCGGTATCACCGAGCACCACAACGCGGTCGACAACGTCTTGTCCCTGTGCAACCTGGCGTTGCTCACCGGCCACGTTGGACGGTGGGGGTCGGGGCTCGTACCGCTGCGCGGTCAGAACAACGTCCAAGGCGGCGGTGACATGGGTGCGCTGCCCGACAAGCTTCCGGGTTTCCAGAGCATCGATGACGAGTCGGCTCGACGGAAGTTCGAGGCCGTCTACGGGCAGCAGATCAATCCGACGCCCGGGAAGCATCTGAGCCTGATGTTCGAGGCGATGGACCGCGGCGAAATGCATGCCCTCTACATCCTGGGTGAGAATCCAGCCGATTCCGAGGCCGATATCGAGCGAGCCCGACGGCTGTTGCGAGAGGTCGACACGGTCGTGGTGCAGGACATCTTCCTCACCCGGACGGCCGAGCTCGCCGACGTCGTGCTCCCCGCCGCAGTTGCGTGGGCAGAGACCGACGGCACCTCGACCTCCAGCGAGCGGCGGGTGCAACGGGTGCGCAAGGCGCTCGACCCGCCCGGTCAGGCCAAGGACGATCTCGAAATCATCGCGCTGCTCGCCGAGCGGCTCGATGTGCACTGGGGTCGACCCACCGCAGAACAGCTGTGGGACGAACTGCGGACGCTGTCGCCGATGCACCAAGGCATGTCGTACGGTCGGCTCGAAGCCGAGGACGGGCTCCAATGGCCATGCCCCGACCTCGAACATCCAGGTAGCCCGTTCCTGCACTCGTGGCTGTGGTCCGACGACCTCGACGGTCGT
Organism: uncultured Acidimicrobiales bacterium; assembly: GCA_965531045.1. GTDB lineage: Bacteria > Actinomycetota > Acidimicrobiia > Acidimicrobiales > SHLQ01 > CBESNZ01. Next base: position 4,764 of record CBESNZ010000228.1, on the reverse strand, counting down.
CAGCCGGCGCCGTTCAGCCCCGTCGTCGCGCAGACATCGATCGATGCCCTGTCCGACGATTTTCCGCTACGCCTCACCACCGGCCGCGCGCTCGACTCCTACAACACCGGTGTGCAGTCCGGTGGGTACGAGTCGCCGATTCGGGAGGGCCACACCCTCGATATGAGTGCGGCCGACGTCGCCGCGATCGGACTGATCGACGGGCAGCGGGCCAAGGTCAGCTCTCGCCGCGGATCGATCGAGATGACCGTTCGGGTACAAGATCTACCGGTGGGTCTCACCTTCACCACACCGCACTTCGCCGACATCGCCGATGTCAACGTGCTCACGTCCGATGCGTGGGACAAGGCCTCTGGCACGGCACCGTTCAAGGCGACGGCGATTCGGGTCGAGCCACTGAGCGAGGCGCGCAGTGCCTGATCTGGTCTTCACCGACGACGATCCCACCGAGATCGAGACCCGAGCCGTCGACACGGTGGTACGCGCCGGCGGCGGACCGGTCACGGTGTACGAGTCGGAACGGTTCGTACGCGGCGGGCGACAGCGCCGCCACGAGCGACGTCACCTGCTGTTGCCCGCGCTGCACGCGTTGCAGGCCGAAGCGGGCTTCGTGAGCCCTGGTGGGTTGAACTACGTGTGCCGCCAACTCGAGGTGCCCCCGGCCGAGGCGTACGGCGTCGCGACCTTCTACCACCTGCTTTCCCTGGAGGATCCCGGCGGCGACGTCGTGCATGTCTGCGACGACATCGCCTGTCGGAACTCGGCCGGCCGTCGCATCGAACAACTGCGGGCGGCGGGGCACACGGTCAAGGCCAGCCCGTGTCTCGGTCAGTGCGAACGGGAGGCACCGGTCTTCATTCAGCGGATCGGCCAACCGGACGCCGATCGGTTTCCCGATGATCCGCCGGCCGCTGCACCGGTGCCCCAAGCGGGTGAACCGGGCCTGAAGCTCCTCCAGCGGATCGGTGTGGCCGATCCGGAACACCTCGAGAGCTACCGCAACCACGACGGGTACGAGGCGCTGAGCCAGGCCATCCAGATGGGGGCAGAGGCAATACTCGACGCGGTGTCCGACGCCGGGCTCATGGGCCGCGGTGGCGCTGCGTTCCCGACGGGCCGCAAATGGCGGGGCGTCGCCGGCCAGGCGACTACCGAGCGGCATGTTGTCGCGAACGCCGACGAATCCGAACCGGGCACGTTCAAGGACCGAGTCGTGATGGAACACGATCCGTTCGCACTGATCGAATCGCTCACGATCGCCGGTTTCGCGACCGGGGCGGAGCATGGTTGGATCTATCTTCGAGGCGAGTATCCGATCGCCCGCGAACGGTTGGAAAACGCGATCCGCCAGGCCCGCGCGGCCGGTCTGCTCGGCGAGAACGTGATGGGCGCCGGCTTTGCCTTCGACATCGAGCTCCGCATCGGTGGCGGGGCGTATATCTGTGGTGAAGAGACGGCGTTGTTCAACTCGATCGAGGGTTTCCGCGGCGAGCCCCGGAGCAAACCCCCGTTTCCCACCGAACAGGGCCTGTTCTCCGAGCCCACCGTGGTCAACAACGTCGAGACGCTCATCAACGTGCTGCCGATCATCCGTGACGGAGCCGCGGCATTCGCCGCCATCGGCGCGCAACGCTCGACCGGACCGAAGCTGTTCTGTTTGAGCGGAGCGGTGTCGGTACCGGGAATCTACGAGGTCGAGTACGGCGCGACGCTGCGCGAAGTGCTCGAACTCGCCGGTGGGGCAACCGGCCCGATCCGGACGATTCTTCTGGGCGGTGCCGCCGGCAGCTTCGTCGGGCCCGACCAACTCGACCTGCCGCTCACGCTCGAGGCAACCCAAGAGGCCGGGACGACGCTCGGGTCCGGCGTGGTCATGGTCTTCGCCGAGGGGGCCGACATGGTCGACATCGTGACGCGCATTGCGGCATTCTTTCGCGACGAGTCGTGTGGCCAATGCGTGCCATGCCGCGTCGGTACGGTCCGGCAGGAAGAGACCCTGGTGAGGTTGCGCTCGGCCGAGGATCGCAACCGAGACCTGGCGCTGTTGGCCGACCTCGATGCGGTCATGACCGACGCATCGATCTGTGGCCTTGGCCAAACGGCGGCAAGCGCGATCCGATCCGCCCGAGCATTGGGTCTGTTGGACGGGAGCATGCGGTGACCCTCGACATGCCGATGCAGCCGGTCGAGGCGCCCCGCAAGATGATCGACATCACGATCGACGGAACCGCGGTCAGGGTTCGCGAAGGCTCGTCGATACTCGACGCCTGCGACCAGCAGGGGCGCGACACCCCAACGATGTGCTACTCCAAAAACCTCACCCCGGCCGGGGCCTGCCGGGTCTGTGTCGTCGAGGTCGAGGGAAACCGGGCGTTGGTCCCGAGCTGCGCCCGACCCGCCGAGGAAGGCATGGTGATCGCCACCGACAGCGAACGGGTCCGTCACAGCCGCAAGCTCGTACTCGAGTTGCTCGGCTCTTCCGCCGACATCTCGCGTGGCTCCGACGATCTCAAGGGCTGGTTGAAGGCCTACGACGCCGATCCGGCCCGGTTCACGCCCGATGCCGAGCAGCCCGTCACCACCATGTATCAGGAGCCGAAGGTGGAAGACGACCTCTACGTGCGCGACTACGCACGGTGCATCCTCTGTTACAAGTGCGTCGAGGCCTGCGGAGACGATGCTCAACACACGTTCGCCATCACCATGGCGGGGCGGGGTTCGGCGAGCCGCATTTCCACCGAGTTCGACGCCGTGCTCCCCGACTCGGCCTGCGTGTACTGCGGGAACTGCATCGGCGTGTGTCCCACCGGCGCCTTGGTGTTCAAGACCGAGCATGATCGACGGGAGGCGGGCACCTGGAACGAGGCGGCACAAACCGTCACCCCGACCATCTGCTCGTACTGCGGCGTGGGTTGCACGCTCGAGCTCCACGTTCAGGACAACGAGATCGTCAAGGTCACCTCGCCGATGGATCACGATGTCACCAACGGACACCTGTGTGTGAAGGGTCGCTTCGGCTGGGGCTACGTTTAGCCGATGGATGTCGACGAGACGATCGAAGAGCGGCTCGATCATGCCTATGCGAAGTTCGGCGCAACGGCTCCCACCTATGGGGGCGGCCTCGCGAACCACGGTCCCATGGCTGCCGAGGCAGTCGTCGCCATGGGCGGGCAACGACATCTCGAGAAGTTCGTTGCGTCCTACCTGCCGAAGCTCGACGTGCGTCCGGAGCCATCGCACCCGATCTTGGACGGGCCTGCGGAGCTGGGTGCGACTCGAGAGTTCGCCGACTGGTCCGTGTACTTTCGGGCGGAGATTGCGGCCGCGTCGTGGACCGAGATCGCGCGGCAGTGGCTTCCCGATCTGGTCCCCGGGTTGGCCACTGCAGCCGGCCATGGTCTGCTCCGGGTCGCACATGTCCTCCGGGCGCTCGGGCGCTACGACAGCATTGCTCGACGCGACGAGTTGGCTGACGCATTGGCGTACTGGTGCGCAGCATTCGCCGTACTTCCCGGGGCCGATGCGTCGGGGACGGCGACGATCGACGACGCCCTGGCCATGGTTCCCCGGCTGCCGATCGACGTCGATCGGGCCGGATCGATCACCCGGGTCCTGCGCCGGGTCGTGAGCCTGGACGGATGGACCGAAGCCACCGCCTGCCTCGCTCCGTGTCCACCGGACGAGATGTTGCGACAGGTGGCCCTCGCGTCAGCCAATGCCTACCTGCAATTCACGCCCGACGCGTTCACGTTCATCCACGGCGTCACCGTGCCGACGATGGCGGGCGTGCTTCTCGACTACCTCCACGAGTCTGACCAGCAGGTGCTGGCCAATGCCGCGTGGCACTTCGTTGCGGCAGCGGTCGGCGGCTTCGCTCCCGCCGAGGGACCCCTCGACGCAGCCGGCCCGCAGTCGGGACCCCCGGCGGGTCGCGCCGGCATGGTCGACATGGCGTGTGGCACCAGGGATGATCACACGATCAAATTTGTCGACTGTGCAATCGCCTTGGCCACCCGACTGGGTGACCGGGTGCCGCTCCTGGCGGCGGACGATCGCATCGTGCGGACGTCGTAGCCCGTACTTCGTCAGGGCGCTACCCCGCGGGATGGTTAGTTGTCTGTGGGTGACCACGCTGCGTACTCGCCGGACCCCAACACCTGGGAACGACCGTCGGTTGCCGACTGGACGATGATTTGTCCACCGCCGGGGCCCAGACGGGCGTACACAAAGGCGGTGCCGTCGGGAGCCCACGGGGTCATCGACTGGGCGTACTGGTCGAAGAACGGGAGGACCGTCTGGTTGAAGGTCGGCGTCGGGATGAATCCTTCGGTCGCCAGCGAGATTTCGTTGTCCTCGAGGATCAGCCACTGGGTGATCTCATCGGTTGCCTGTACGAGGAGTCGCGTGCTGTCGGGACTGTAGAAGACCGCCTCGGCCCCCACGATGGGGGTCTCGGTTACCTCACCGGTGGTCAGGTCGATCAACGACAAACCGAGAGGCAACGTCGGCAGCTCCGTCGCTGCGGGTGGGGACGGGTCTTGGCGGCGGAAGGAGATGGGATTGATCGCGGCACCGCCACCGCTTTGGGGTACGTGGACGACCGCGAGCTCGCTGCCGTCGGGCGCGCCGACGAGGAACACCTGGCCGTCGTGCGAGGCGAGCGGGGTGACCGCACCCGACTCGAGGTCGAGGCGGGCAACCACCTGGCCGGCCGTTGCGTCGTCGACCGAGATGATCGCTGTGCCGTCGTCGAGCGCCACGGGC
>CBESNZ010000227.1:0-5726 GCA_965531045.1 uncultured Acidimicrobiales bacterium | reverse complement strand
GATCAAGGCCACCGGCGACATCTCCAAGTTGCTGGCCATTCAGCCGCCCACGGGGGCGGACGTGCCATCTGAAGCGGGAGAGATCGCCCGCAGGCTCGACGCGATAACCGAGTAGTCAGGCCTCGCGGGTCGTCAGGGTCACGCAGGTATTGCCATCGGGAGTAGCGAGCTCACCGGCGATCGGGTCCTGGCCGGTCACCTGGCCGAGCTGCGGCCCCTCGACGTCGGCAATGCAGAATCCGGCGTCCTCGAGTCGACGGTTTGCGTCGACGACGAGCTCGCCGATCACGTTGGGGATGGCCCTTGCGGCCGGTCCGTCGGACACCGTGAGGATGACCGTGGTGCCCTTCGCCACATCGTCGGTGCCCTCCTCGGGCTCGACGCGCATGATCTCGCCCTTGGGGACATCGTCGGAGTTTTCTCGTGGACAGTCGACGTCGAGCAGGAGCTCGAACAGGATCTCGCTGGCCGCTTCACAGCTCTGACCCACCAGCCCGTCGGGGATCCGGCGCGGCGCGGGACCGCCGGACACGACGACCGGTATGACCGAACCACGTTCGGCGGTCGGCGTCGCCCACTTCAAACGGATGACGAGGTCGACATCGACATCCTCGTCGACTTCGGTCGTCGCCGGGCCGAGTTCCAACCCGAGCTCGGTCAGCTGTCGCTCGACCTCGGACAGCGAGGTGCCGGCGATACGCCGGGGCAATTCGACCAATGACGGGCCGAGCGAGATCCAGATGCGCAACGTCTCGCCGCTCTCGAGCGCGACACCGGCCTCGGGATCGGTCAGGAGAATCTGGCCGGCCTCGACGTCGTCGGAACGGTCACGATTCTCGACCAAGACCCAGTTGGCATCGGCGACCTCGTCGAGGATGTCCTCCGGGGTGCGACCGATGAAGTTGGGCACCTCGGGCGCTGCCGCCGTGCTGTTTTGCACGAACACCCACGCGGCAGCGACAACGGCGGCCAAGACCAGCGCGAAGAAGATGAACCAGGGCCAGCGTCGAACGGCCTCATAGTCGTCGGGATCGGCCAGAGCCGGCACGAGAACCTCGTCGGCCGAAACCCCGGTTGCGATCTTGCCCGAACCGAGGACGTCCATCGGGCCGCCGCCGAGCATCGTGGGATCGGGATCGGGTCCGGGGACCGCGTCGTACGCGATGGTCCCCGCCAGCGGGAGGGGTTCGGGACGCGGCAGCTCTTCGGCCACGGCCATCAGTGCCACACCAAACGCGCTCGCATCCGGGCGATCCTCGGCGGCCGGAGCCGCCGCTCGACGTACCGGCGATTCCAGGACGCCCATCTCGTCGGCCGGGGGCAACTCGTTGTCGATACGAGCCATCAAGGTTCCGATGGCTGTATCGGCGACGAACGGCAGCTCACCCACCATGGCTTCGTACAGCACCAACGCCAAGGCGTACACGTCGCTCTTGCCGTCGAGGGTTTGGCCCTGCGCCTGCTCGGGAGAGGCATACCGAACCGTGCCGAGCATGGTGTCGGTCGGTTCGGTCCAGCCGGCTTCGGCCAGAGCGCGGGCCAACCCGAAGTCGGCGATTCGCAGCCGACCCTCATCGTCGAAGAGCAGGTTGCCCGGCTTGATATCGCGGTGAACGAGTCCTTGCTTGTGCGCGTGGTCGAGGCCCCGCAGCGCTTCGAGGCCGATCAGCAGCGCCTGCGATTGGCTGAGCGGCCCTTGATCGAGCATCGACCGGAGACTTCCACCCCCGAGGTACTCACTGACCAGGTACGGCACGTCGTCGTGTCCCCAGTCGTACACCGCCATGATGTGCGGGTGGTTGAGGCTGGCGGCAGCTTGCGCCTCGGTGCGAAATCGCTTGAGGAACACTTCGTCCTCGGCCAGCGCCGGGTGAAGCACCTTCACCGCGACCCGCCGCTTGAGGTTGGTGTCGTCGGCTACGAAGACCTGCGCCGATGAGCCGGAGCCCACGGGCGCGATGAGCCGGTACCGGCTGCCGAGGACGCGACCGATCTGGTCGGTCAACGAAACATTTGCCACCCGGAAAGGCTAGTGCGGCGATCCGCAGGAAACGGGGCACCCGCTAGCCTGACTTGGTGACCACCAAACAGCGTCTCGCCATCTCTTTTGCGCTCCTGCTCGCGGTCGGAGCGTTCGTGGCGTCCTATGTGTCCGGCGCCAGCGACACCAACGACATCTCCGTGACCGGAAACCCGGCCATCGAGGCGCTCATTCCGATCCGTGGCGCCGAAGTCCAACAGCAACAAAAGGTCGGCATCGACTTCGCGAATGGGTGGACCGGCAATCAGTTGGTCATCGGCCCCGAGGTGATCCCCGACGATCAGCTGCGCATCGTCGAGGCCTTGGGCGAAATCACCTTCCAGCCCGACGCGGGGAAAGCACTCGAACAGCTACCCGGCGAATCGGTGTGCGCTCAAATGCAGTACTGGGAGCTCATCAATCCCACCTTGGTCAAGACCTTCGATTGGTGCTTCACCGTCTCCTAGGAGATCGCTCGGACGGATCCGCCGACTAGGCCGGCAACTCCCCCGTTGCGAGCACGTGTTCGAAGCCCGCCTCGTCGAGCATCGGTACCCCGGCCTCCTCGGCCTTGGCGACCTTCGATGCCCCCGGCTCGGCACCCACGGCAACGGCAAAGGTCTTCTTCGACACGCTGCCCGGTGATTTCCCGCCTCGTGCCTTGATCGCGGCGGCCGCCTCGTCCCGGGAATACCCGACGAGCGTGCCCGTGACCACGATCGACTTGCCGACGAGTACCTGCTCGACCGCCGACCCCTCGGGTACCCGGGTGCCTTCGAAGTTGAGTCCGGCGACACGGAGTTTCTCGACGAGCGCACGGTTCTTCGGGTTCTGCATCCATTCGGACACGGCCTTCGCGATGATTGGACCCACGCCCTCGACCGCGGCGAGTTGCTCCTCGGTCGCATCGAGCAGCGCATCGAGGTGTCCAAACGCGTCGGCGAGCAACTCGGCGTTCGCCGTACCGAGGTGGCGAATATTGAGGGCGAACATCAGGTTTCCCAACGGCCGGGTCTTCGAGGCCTCGATGGCAGCTCGAAGGTTGTTGACCGAGATCGACCCGAATCCCTCGAGTTCGCCGACCCGATCGAAGTCGATGGTGTAGATGTCGGCGGCATCCTCGATGATGCCGGCTTTCGTGAAAATACGAACCGTACGTTCGCCGAAGCCATCGATATCCATCGCATACCGAGAGGCAAAGTGCTCGATTCGGGCATCTGCCTGCAACGGACACACCACGTTGTGGCAATAATGGGCGGCTTCGCCCGGCTCCCGGGTGATCGGATAGTTCAGGCCACAGGAACAGTGGGTTGGGAACGTCCAGGCGGGAAGGCCTTCGGGGCGCTCGGCCAAAACCGGCCCGAGCACCTCGGGAATCACGTCGCCGGCCTTGCGGACGATGACGGTGTCGCCGGGCCGGACGTCCTTGGCCGCAACTTGATCCTCGTTGTGCAGCGTCGCCATCCCGACGGTTGAGCCACCCACGAACACCGGCTCGAGGACGGCGAACGGGGTGGCCTTGCCCTTGCCGCCGATCGACACGTGGATGTCGCGCAACAGCGTGGTCTTCTCTTCGGGCGGGAACTTGAAGGCGATGGCCCAGCGCGGAAACCGGGACGTCATGCCGAGCTCGCGTTGTTGCGCGAGATCGTCGACCTTGATGACCGCGCCATCGATTTCGTACGGAAGGTCGTGACGGCGTTCGAGGGTGTTCGCTATGAAACCCTTCACGTCGTCGAGCGTGCCCACCACCTGCGCCTCGGGATTGATTGGCAGGCCGAGTGATCCCATGTACGCCAGGCTCTCGCTGTGCGTCGCGAACGTCGGCCCGCCTTCGATCTCACCCATCTGGTAGCTCCACCAGGAAAGGTTCCGGCTCGCCGTGGCGCGGGGATCCTTTTGCCGCAACGAGCCCGCCGCGGTGTTGCGCGGGTTGGCATACGTCTTTTGGCCCGCCTCACGCAGTTTGTCGTTGAGCGCGTTGAATTCGTCGAGTGGCAGATAGATCTCGCCGCGAGCCTCGAGTACGGCCGGCATCGACCCGTTTTTCGGCGGCGTGAGCGTGGCCGGGACCGTCTTGATCGTGGCCACGTTGTGGGTCACATCCTCCCCTACCCGGCCGTTGCCACGAGTTGCTGCCAGCACCATTTCGCCCGCTTCGTAGCGAACGGACACGGCCAGTCCGTCGAACTTCAGCTCGCAGGCGAAACCGGCGACCGCCTTGCCCTCGAGGCGACGTTCGAGGCGTACCGCCCATTCGTCGAGTTCGTCGAGGTCGAAGGCGTTGTCGAGCGACATCATCGGTACCCGATGCTCGACTTTTTCGAACGTCGTGACCGGGGCGGCTCCGACCTGCTGCGTCGGTGAATCCGGGGTGATCAGATCGGGATGTTCGGCTTCGATCGCCACCAACTCGCGCACCAACGCGTCGTAGTCGGCGTCGGGAATCGTGGGTTCGTCGAGCTGGTGGTAGGCCCGGTTGTGGCCGAGTATCTCCTCGCGGAGTTGTTCGGCCCGGTTTTTGACGGTGTTGTCGGCGCTCACAGCGGCGATCCTATCCGGCACGCCGATAGGGTGATCCACCGCAATGGACCGCCTGGGCCCCTGGCCGTTTCGAGTGGTGTGGACCACACTCCCGCTAACCGCCGGGCCATTGTTCGCCGACGCGCTGGACCCCACCCGATCGGGATTTCGAACCACCGTCTCGCTGGGCCTGTGGATCGTCTGGGCCGCCGTCACCGTGGCGTCCTTCGTCCCCCGCATGGAGACCCTCACGGGGGTGCGCACGGCGGCTCTCGTCGCGGTCCCCGCGGCAGCCTGGGCCTTGCTCTCGTTGGTATCGGCCGACAGCGAGGTTCGGGTCATCCACGCCGTGGGCGTGGCCGCTTGTCTCGCCGCAGTCTTTCTCGTCCTTTTGCCCGAACTCGGTCAGACGTTCGTCGACGGGTCGTCCTACGGCGACGAGACCCGCCTTCCCTTACGTCCGCCGGGAGCATTACTGCTCGGTCCTCTTCCCCTCACCTGGGGCGTGGTGGTTGCCGGGCTTGTCGGTCCGATCCTGCTGCTCGCCGATCAACGCTGGATTCTCGGCGCCGTGACCTTCGCCATCGGTGCTCCGCTCGCGGCGTTCGGCGCCCGCTCATTGCATACCCTCAGCAAGCGGTGGTTGGTGTTTGTCCCGGCCGGCATGGTGCTGCACGATCGGATGAGCCTGGCCGAACCGGCGCTTTTTCCTCGAAATCAGATCGGTCGGCTGACCGCTGCCCCGGCCGACTCTCGGGCCCTCGACCTCACTATCGGCGCCTCGGGCCTCCTTCTCGAACTCACGCTCAAGAATCCGATCGAGGTCGGCCTTGCGAAGCGTCAGGGCACCAAGGACGCCGAAGCCGACGTCCTTGCCATCCCGGCACTGCTACTCGCCCCGACCAGGCCCGGGGCAGTCCTCGCCGAGGCCGCCCGCCGCAACATCGCTACCTAGGCAGTCGCAAGGGCGCCGCCGACGACTTGGTCGCCGTCGTACAGCACCACGCTCTGGCCGGATGCGACCCGATGATGGGGTTCGGCCCAGGTCAACAGCCCGCTCGTTGGTCCGTCGAGCGTGAGATCGGCTCGTGCGGTGCCGCCGTGCGCACTGATCTGCACCGCCACCAAACCCTCGACCGCGCCGTCGGCCCACACCAGGTCGACGACCGGGGTGGACCCGCAC
>CBESNZ010000226.1:0-5737 GCA_965531045.1 uncultured Acidimicrobiales bacterium | reverse complement strand
GCCCCCCCCGCGGGGGAGGGGGGGGGGGCCCGGAGCCTTACAGCGTGGGTTGCAGCTCGCTGCTGACGAGCCACATGGCGAAGTACTGCGCTGCGCCACCGTAGGCGTGGCCGAGTGCGATCTTGGCGCCATCCACTTGGTGCTCACCGCAGGCATTGCGCACCTGATCGGCCGCTTCGAGACAACGAATCATCCCGGATGCCCCGATGGGGTTCGACGACAGCACGCCGCCGGACATGTTCACCGGGAAGTCGCCGTCGAGTCTGGTCGCGCCCTCGTCGGTCATCTTCCAGCCCTCCCCTTCGGGAGCGATGAGATGACCCTCGAGCCACATCGGTTCGTACCAACTGAACGGCACGTACAGCTCGGCGCAATCGATCTGCTGGCGCGGGTTGGTGATGCCCGCCTTCTCGTACAGCGCCTCGGCGCACTCGACACCCGCTTGCGGGCGAACGGTGTCGCGACCCGGGAAGGTGGAGAATTCTGTGCGCTTTGCATGCGCCATGATCCATGCCGGGGTCTTGCCGGTTCTCGCCACGCCGGCCTCATTGGTGATGATCATCGCAGCGGCGCCATCGGACGATGGGCACGACTCGAGGAAGTGCAACGGGTCCCACAGCATCGGCGACTCACGGACCTTCTCGACGCTGATGTCCTCGAGGTGGAGGTGGGCGTAGGGGTTGAGCAGTGCGTTCTGTCGGTCTTTGACCGCGACTTCCCAGCCGATGTGTTCGGGTGCGTTCGATCGCGCGATGTAGTTGCGTATCCACGGGGCGAACGTGCCGCCCGCTCCCTGGCCGCCCGACTTGCCGCCTGACAATGCCCACGTCGCGTTGCCCTCGGACTGCTTTTCGTAGCCGACGGTGAGCACGGTTTCGTACATGCCGCTTTCGACGAACGTCGCCGCCGAAATCGCGGTGGATGCGCCGACGGAGCCAGCGGTGTGCACGCGATGCATGGGTTTCCCGACCGCTCCGAGAGCGTCACACAGCGACAGCTCGGGCATCATCACGCCCTCGAGCGCGTCGGGGGCCTTCCCGATGACGACCGCGTCGATGTCGGCAAACGTCAGCCCGGCGTCGTCGAGCGCACGAAGTGCGGCCTCTCGAACGAGGCCGTCGAGCGACAGGTCGTCACGGCGACGCTTGTATTTGGTTTGCCCGGTTCCGATGACCGCAGCCGCTTGCTTGCCCATCAGCCTTCGCCTTCCATGACGCACACCAAGTTCTGTTGCAGACAGGACCCGCTGGCCGCGTGTGCGACCCCTCGCCTGGCCTCGCCGAGCGCTATGCGTTGGGCCACCTCGGCGATGCGAACGAGCCCGGTGGCCATCACCGGATGGCCGGCCAGCGGTCCGCCCGACGGGTTGATGACCACGTCGTCGGCCAACTCGAGCGCTTGACGCAGCACGATCTCCTCTGGCGAATAGCGGACGCACAGTTCGGCGATGTCGACCGCCTTGTCATTCACGCCGGCCTTCTTCCCGGCTGCCTCCGTGGATGGGGAGACGGTCAGGTCGCGGCTTCCGAATTGATGGCTGTCGATGCGCTGGTCGATGCCGGTGATCCACACCGGCGAATCGCTGAGACCCGCGGCAGCCTCGCCACGGGCGAGCAATACGGCGCACGCGCCATCGCTGATGGGCGGCAGATCGTGTTGCCGCAACGGGTCGGTGTGGTACGGCTGGTCCAACAGTTCGGCGACGGATTTGTCGTGTTTCACCTGTGCGTTCGGATTACTCATCGCCTGTCGCCGACTGCGGCTCACCACCTCCGCAAAGTCTTCCTCGGTCGCCGTACCGGCGGTGAGCATCGCCTGCGCCTGGAGCCCGGCCAGCGAAATCGGGTCGAGTCCGAGTGGTGCCATCGTGTAGGGATCGGTCTGCAACGGAAAGACGTTGCGCGGGGTGCCCGGCGACGACTTTCCTGACCCGATCACCAGAACCGTGTCGATGTCGCCCGACTGCAATCGGATGAATGCCTCGAACAGCGCGAAGGCGCCGTCCATTTCGACATGGCTCTCATACACCGGTGGCCACGCGCCGACGCCGTCGATGTTCGACACGAACGCGAACGGCATGCCCGACAGGTAGTCGCAGCTGCCGGCGATGGTGAAGCCGATGTCGTGGCGGTCGATGCCGGTCTCTTCGATGACCTGATTGACGACGGTCATGATCATCGACTGTTCAGAGTGCTCGTAGCGCCGGTAGCTGGGGGTGATCGCCGAGGCGACCACGGCGACCGGTTCTGAGCCGGTGGTTGGTGCAATCATTGTCGCGGCCTTTCTCTACCAGGCGTGATGTCGAACGGTTTCGGGATCGACGTCGGGTTCGCCGGTGGGTTCCCAGCGCTCGTATACGGACTCGGGGATCGCTCCCATGCGGTTGTCGATGTCGGCGACCGAGCGGTCCTCGGGTGCTTTCCACACACAGCGCAAACGCATGCCGACCCGGAAGTCATCGCCCTTGAGGTCGCGTATGTCGATACCGGTAACGGGTTGGTCGGCGCCGTCGAGAAGCACGCCACAGCGGATGTACGGCTCGGTTTCTTCCTGGCCGTAGTACTGCACCGGGGTGATCTCGGTGAACGAAACCACCGTGCCGACCGATGGAAGTTCGACGTCGTCGGCCTCGGTCAGTGGCACCCGCTCGAGAAGGTCATAGCCCCGACTCGGTACGTACACCTTGCCGGTGACCGGGCTGCGTTGACCAATGATCTTGCCGTCGAGCAGACCCTGCGCGTATCGGGCTCGGACCGGGTAGAGGTCTTCTTGGATCCGCACGCCGATGAGGTGTTCGGTTATGGCGACGGGTTCGTCGCCGGGCTCGATGTGCTGTTCGACCGCCGCCGATTCCGGTACGAAGATGACATCGGTGATCGCGCCGGTGCGCTCGTCACCGAACTGTGCACATACCCGCGAGCCGATCGTGACGGATTCGGGGCCGGCATCGGGGCCGGCGTCGACCGCATGGATCATCGACGTGTCGGCGCCATCGAGCTGTATGGCGGCGAAGGCGAAGGCGTGGGCCAGAGGATGCTTCTCGGTGGGCGTCCGGACCCACGTGACGTTCGTAACCGTGCCCCCGGGGCCGACCTCGACGAACTCGGGGTCTATGGCCGCGGCGGTATCGGGGTCGTACTCGACCGGGGGGCACACCACCCGGTCGCCGATGCGCGTTCCGTAGATGGTCCCATCACGCAATCCGGTGAGAAACGGCCCCATGACCGGTCCGGTGGTTCGCGTATATGGAAATTCGAGTGTGTAATCGATGCTCGGTAGGTCCCCCACGCTTGGCAACGTAGGCCAACCCGAAGGCCAAGCTCAAAAGCGCCGGCAGATTTGCTACGAGAGATCGATCGGGAGCGTCAGGAGCGAGCCGCTCGCCGAGCTCAGGCTGCACAGCACAAGTTTTTGACCGTTGACCCAGTCGGTTGCCGTCGGCAAGCTCGCACCGATCGACAGCCCCGAATCGCTCGGCAGGCTGGTCTGTTCGGCCAGATCGATGGCGCATTGACGCTCCGCCACTCGTCGAAGCTCCGTGGGATCCGGGTACTCGGTGAACAACACGCCCATATCGGCGACGCCGACGACCTCAGAGGTATGTGGGCCGTAGCAATCCACAACCGTCGCCGTATCGAGCCAAAGCTCGGCACTCGAATCAAAACACGAACCCAGGGTGAAGTCGGGCGCCGACGTCAACAACACGTTGTTCGGCGCGGCGTCTTCTCCTTGCATCACGGTGAACCCGACCACCAGTACCACGAGCGCGACGGCCACGATGGCGGTATTGCGGAGCCACTTCGGTACATCGGCGTTGTCGAACGTCACCGAGGTCGCGCTCGACCCGTTGAAGCCACGGGCTTTACGATTGGACCGGATGAATCGGGCCCTCGCTGAGTTCTCGTCCTGTTCGGTCACCTTCTGATGGTCGGCACGAGTGCCGCCGCATGAAGGAAACCAGGGATATTTGTGGCGCGAACTAGCTGATCGATGGTCCCTCGGTTGCCAGCCGGCCGGCGACCAGGTCGTCGGCGATGTCGATCGCGGTGTACAACACGGGATCGGCGTCGAATTTCGCCGAACCCTGGACGAGCTCGGACGACCACTCGACCCGCGCCTCGACCGGTCCGGATGGCGGCAATGGCCACACCCACCAGTCGGAGGTGACGAGCGCTTGCTCGGCGGAACGGCGATCGTTCATCGACACGGTCTCGCTACGCATGCCGATCGGCACCAGAATGCGCTCCTTGGGTTCGACGTTGTCCCAGCGTTCGTGCGGCGTCGTATTCGCCACGGACGACCCGTCGGCGAAGATCAGCTCGACGGAACAGGTGTCGGGCCCGACCTCCACCGTTGGCTGTTGTCCGGGAACCAGGACCTCGGCGGGTCTGAGGACGGGAGGCAGCAGCCACGGCCGGAGCGAGTCGAGCACCATGGTGAAGCCAAAGCCCTGAGCGGCGACGGCGAGTGAACGGATCGACACCGCTGCGCTGTTGGACTGCGCGATCTCGAGGGGATCGTCATTACCTCCGAAGGCGAGCGTGACCAACCTCTCGGACGGTGCGGGGCCCCACCAGGGACGATGCAGCTCTGAACGACGGTCGAGCGAATCGAGCAGTTCGTCGAGCTGATCCTTGCTCAGATGACGGGTTCCGTAGGCCACGAGCCGGCGCATCTCGGCCGGCCGGACGCCGAGCTCGCGCAGCACCTGACACGCACCGGAAGCATCGTCGCCGAGCATGCCGTGCAGGAGTTCGAACGGACCGGTCGGGCCGCTGCCATCGGGACGGCGGGTGATCAGCGTGCGACGGGCCCGCGGCGACAAGGGCGGATAGCCCGGGCCGTCGTGTTCGAGCGAGAAGCGATGGGCGCGCATGTTGTGAATGCCCCGCTCGACCCGCATCGGGTCGAGTGCGAACAGCTCGGCGAGCTCGGCAACGTCGCCGCGCGCCGCTGTCATCACGCCGAGTAACAGGTACTCCGTGCCGCATTCGTCATCGCCAATGGCGGCTGCGGACTCCAGCGCAACGGCCATGGCTCGTTGTGCGTCATCATCCAGGTCGAGTTCTTGATCCAATTCCCAAACACCTTTTTCGGGCCGAAGGCCAGAGTAGAAGTTGGGGCCGGACCGAGTCCTGAGGCGTAAGGCCTGTATTGGTTTTGCTCGCAATCGCCGAGCTGGTCGCTCCTCCGTCGCTCCCGCCCGCCCCGTCGACAGTGGCGCCGCCCAGAGGTGGCAGGCGCGGGTGCATCAGGCCGCCGGGATGTCGACCCGGGTCGTGTAGATGAAGCCGTCGGCGCTGGCGCCGGCATCGGCGGGAGCAGGGCTGGGCGCGGTGACGATGAACAGCGTCTTGCCGTCGTCTCCCCCGAGCATGCACGCGTAGGTGGGCTGGGGTGTGGCGATGGTGTGGGTGATCTCGCCTCCCTCGACGATGCGTAGCACTCGGCTCCCGGTCGCATCGGAGAACCAGATGCCGCCGTCGACATCGAGCGTGCAGCCGTCGGGGGCGGTACCCGGCACTTCAGCCCACACCCGACGTTCGCCGAGCGAGCCATCGGCGTTGATCGGGAACGCGCTGTATTGCCCGCCAAACGTTTCGCCCACGATCAACGTCGACTGATCGGGGGTGATCACCGATCCGTTCGGAAAGATCAGCGGCGTCGTGTCAGCGGTGACGTAACCGTCGGGGGCGACGATCGCCAAGAACGCAGGGGCAGGATCTGCGCCGTCATC
>CBESNZ010000225.1:0-5767 GCA_965531045.1 uncultured Acidimicrobiales bacterium | reverse complement strand
GGTTACTTCGGGCGTTGCTTCGCGGCCATTGCGTCGCGGTACACTCGGTTGAGCTGCTTGCCGACCTGACGTTGGGCAGCGGGGTCGGCCCGCCGTTCGGCCCACGCAGCCTCGCGTCGCAACTGGTTCCACGACTGCAGTCTGGCGTCGGCCAGCCGGCCGTCGTCGATGGCAGCTCGTACCTCGCAGCCCGGCTCACCGTCGTGGCCACAGTCGCGAAAGCGGCAGTCGAGTGCGAGCTCGGCGATGTCGGTGAACCCGTCATCGATCGTGGCAACGTCGGTCCACACCCCAACCTCGCGAACGCCCGGAGTGTCGATCAGGCAGCAGTTGCCGGCGAGCAGAAACAACTGGCGGGCCGTCGTGGTGTGTCGGCCCTTGTGGTCGCCGCTTCGAACGTCGCCGGTGTCGTTCAGTTCTCGCCCTGCGAGCGCGTTGAGCAGCGTGGACTTGCCGGCGCCGGATTCCCCGACCAGCACGAGCGTCTTGCGGGCGCACCGCTCGAGCAGGTCGAGCACCCCGTCAGAGGTCGCCGCCGACACGGCGACGATGTCGAGCGCAGGGTCTTGACCGAGGAGCTCGTCTTCGGCCTCACGGGTCGAATCGATCAGATCGGCCTTCGTGAGAATGACCAACGGAATCGCGCCGGCATCCCACGCCAGCGCGGTGAATCGCTGCACTTTGCCCGTGCTCACCGGTCGGTCCAGGCCACACACGATGCCGACGATGTCGACGTTCGCTGCGATCGGCTGACTCGATCCGGTGGACGGGTCGCGACGTTGCAGAAGCGAGGCGCGAGGCAGCATGTCGACGACGACGTCGTCGTTTGCCACCACGATCCAATCGCCCACGGCCAACTTGGGCGTCGATGGCCGGAGGGAGACGTGGACCGCACCGCGGTCGGTGCCGACGAGGACCGTGTGGCCGTCGTGACGCAACACCCGACCCGGTTGGCCCTCGTGTTCGGCGAGGTGGGGCTCCCAACGACTGGACCAGCCGAGCGCAGTCAGCGGTGAGTTGTTCGGGTCTGGGGTCGGTGAGGTAGCACCGGAAGGAAAAGACAAGGCAAGAACCTTTGCTGTGTCGCTCGTGAGAGCGATATTCGTGAAGGAAGGAAAGCCGGACCCGTGATTCAGGCGCGGCGCAGGTGGCGTCTCGTGCTGCTTGCATTCATGAACGCCACCTCCTCGTCACTTCTCGTTGCTTCTTACTTGTCGACTCTTGCGGCCCGGTACCCACCGGGCGGGACAACGGTAACGCAACTACGCGCCGGTGTATATCGAATTGTCGATCCTCGAAGTGGAGCGGGTTTCGCCCAGAGTGCGCGAGGCGAGACCGCTGCGGGTGACAGTGCTTTGGGTGACAAGGCGGCCGTCATTTCCTAGGGTCGAGCCCGACACGGCGATTATGAGGGCCCATGTGAGAGGGGCGAAGGTGCCAACCAGTCCATTGCCAGAGAACACATCGCTCGATGAACTGACCGGCCAAGCAGAGCTCGTTCGGGACCTCATCCGGTCTGGAGACGCGGGGGCGCTGTCGATGGTGGACGAGTTCCACCCCCGCCTCGACGCGACCGAGCTTGCTCCGTCCCGGGCAGCCGAGTTCGAGCTGGCCGATGCGCAACTGATCGTCGCCCGCATGTACCGCTGCGCCAGTTGGAACCAGCTTCGTGATCACCTCGAGGTGGTTCGGGCCTTTCACTTCACCCCGGGTACCGAACGGCCCGGGTACGTCGATTTCGATGATTCGTTCATCGAGCTCGCCTGTGTGAACTACGCAGGAAAGGGCCCGAGCCCGGTCGACCGAATCGAACGGGCCCACCAGATGCTCGCGGTCGACCCCGGTTTGGCGGTCGGGTCGGTCGAGGCTGCCGCCATCGTCGGCGACCACTTGGCCATCGCCGAGATCCTGGCGAGCGAACCGTCGATCGTGAACGAGCGGTGCGGACCGAACGACTGGCCGCCGCTGCTCTACGCCACGTTCTCCCGGATCCGAACCGACAACCCCGCCTGGTCGGCGATCGAGGCCGTCAAGGTGCTTCTCGCGGCCGGCGCCGACCCCGACGTCGGGTTTCTCTGGCGTGGCCTGGTGCCGCCGTTCACCGCGTTGACCGGAGCGTTTGGCAATGGGGAGAGTGGACAATCCCGTCACCCCGATCGGTTGGCGATCTCCCGACTGCTGCTCGACGCGGGCGCAGATCCCAATGACGGCCAGACGCTCTACAACAACGGAATTGGGGGAACGAATCACGACGACCCGCGACACCTCGAGCTCCTCCTCGAGTTCGGACTGGGGACCCAACAGAACGGTCCCTGGTACCGACGGCTCGGAGCGCACCTCGTCGACCCGGCCGAGCTGCTGTACCACGAGCTCGAGGCGGCCGTGATTCGCAACCGCCCCAACCACCTGCGGCTGCTGATCGGGGTTGGCCTCGATCTTGAACGGCCCGTGGGCCGATCACAGAAGTTCCCGGTTCGCCTCGCCGCCGAACACGGCAATCACGAGATTCTCGAGATCCTTCGTGACGTCGGCATCGACACCACGCTGACCCCCGACGAACGGTTTCTCGAGGCGATCCGAACCTCGGACAACACGCTGCTCATGCAGGTACTCAAGAACCACCCAGAGCTCGGCGAGACGGTGATCGAGCGACATCCGGGGGCGGTCAAGGGCGTGACCGCGGCCGGCGCCGCGGTCATCGAAACGTTGCTCGGCCTGGGGTTCGACGTCAACGCCCGGACAGGCGGCGGCACGACCGCCCTTCACGAGGCTGCGTCCGCCAACGACGTCGCGCGGGCGCGACTACTGGTCGAGCACGGCGCCGACCCCAACCTCGCGGATACCAACATCGGTGCGACCCCGTGGGGGTGGGCGAACCACTTCGACCAGACCGATGTCGCCGCGTATCTCTTCCCGCTCACCGATGCAGCAGGAACGTGACCGGGTAATTGGTCGTCACGTTGCTCTCCGTCAGCGACTCAACTCGGGGGGCTGGGAATCGTGCATTCGCCATCGCTGCAGTCGACGTCCTTGGTGGCCGCACGCAGATGACGGAAGCCGACGGCTAGCAGTGCCGCGTAGATCACGGCGAACACGATGCCGACCGCGATGGTGTTGCGGCCAACCAGCGCACCGAAGGCGCTACCGCCGAACAGCACACCGAGTACGGCCATGCTCACCGGGAGATGGCACGGGCAGAAGATGAACGAAATCACCAACCACTTCCGACCCTGCTTCTCGCGGTCAGGTGTGGCAGGAACGGTCGCCGTGGTCGACGGCGGACTCTCGAGAACGGCCATACGAGACCATCGTCGCCCGACGCGAGGACCTTGAGCGCCACCGTGTGGTCATCGGTCACCGTCCGGCCGGAGAGGCGTGGCGATGCCTCGGGTTGCAGCGGCCGCATGGTCAGATCGAGGGCCAGGGAAGTTTTCATAGACCTTACGAGTTCGCCGATGTAGTGTCCGACTCGGGGAGCGGGGGTGATCGTCGCCTCAGCTGGAAGGGTGCGGAAATGTTTCGGCGGATGCGATTTGTTTTGGCGATATTGGGAGCGGTTTCGCTGTTGGCGGGCACGGCGACCGTGGCTTCGGCCCACGATCCAACCGGCGGCCAAGCCGAGTCGCTGAAGGGCCGGTTGTACGACGGCGTGGTCCAGGACCCCAGTCCTGGTGGCGTCCCCATGGAGGCCATGTCCGACGTTCGCTGTCGCGGCGGCAAGGCGGGAATTTTCCCGTGCCACAAGGTTGATCTTGCGTCGTTCACGCCCTTGGTCGATGTCGGCTCAACGTTCGTCAACGATGTGTGGGGCTGGGAAGATGCCGCCACGGGCATGCAGGTGGCGATCGTTGGCTCGATGGAGGGCACCATCTTCATGGATGTCACCGACGGCACGAACCCGGTGCACCTCGGCACCTTGGCGTCGGCGGTACCCGGTGTGTTCGAAAATCTGTGGGGCGACATTCGAGTGCACGAGAACACGGCCTATATCGGTAGCGAGGCCGTCGACTTCTCTGACTTCAGCGGCGCCGGTGTGCAGGTCGTCGACATGACCCAGTTCCGCGGCGCCACTGGCCCCATCGGTATTTCGCAAGGTACGCCGATCGACGACATGACGAACTCGCACAACCTGTCGGTCAATACCGATAGTGGTCGGCTCTATGTCACCGGATCGTTCATCGGGCTGCGGGAATGTCAGGTAGAGCCGCATCCGAGTAACCCTCCTTTCATCAACGGCACCGGCGCGGCGATGATCTACGACGTCGACACCGATCCGATGAACCCCACCTTCATGGGTTGTCTGACCGGCGATGGCTACACCCACGACTTGCAGTGCGTCACCTACCACGGCCCCGATCCCGACCATCAGGGTTCGGAGATCTGTGTCGGTTCAAACGAGGCAGCGTTGACGCTCTACGACGCCAGCGACCCGGCCAACCCGGTGGTGCTGTCGCGCCAGACCTACCTCGACGTTCCCTTCTTCGATCCCGAAGCCGGGCACCCGAACTACTACACGCACCAAGGGTGGCTCACCGAGGATCATCAGTACTTCTTCTTGGGCGACGAGCTCGACGAGTTCTTCGGCGGTAGCGAAACCCGAAACACCTACATATGGGACATGACCGACCTCGACAACGCGACGTTGCTCGACGTGAACAACGCCGACAACTCCTCGATCGATCACAACATGTTCGTGCACGAGGGATTGTTGTATCAGTCGAACTATGCAGCTGGATTGGTCATCTACGACACCTGGAAAGCCGAGCAGGGACGGATGACCGAGCGCGGTTACTTCGACACGTTCCCCGCCTCCGACATCACGGACTTCTATGGCAGCTGGGGCAACTACCCCTACTTCGGTGACGGCAAGGTCATCGTGACGAGCAGCGACGAAGGCATCTTCGTCTTGGACTCTCGGGCCAAGAGCTCCGACAATACGTTTGCTCGGGGCAACCGCTAGGCCGACCAGCTGCGTTCGGGTGAAACTGCGGTCAGTCGGTGTCGCTGTCGTCGAGTCGGTCGAGGGTGTCGTCGAGAAGTCGGGCCAGGGTGGTGGTCAGTTCGTGGCCGTCGTAGGGAGCGGCCAGTGGACCACCGGTCCACAGGTCGACGATGCCATGCACCATGCCCCAGGTGATGGCGACGAGGTCGAGCGTGTCGTGGTTTGTCGCCCAGCCGTTTGCTCGGGCCCGGTCGATGAGGGCCGCGAGCGTGAGGAAGCCCCGCTCCCTGGCGGCCCATAACTCGGGGGTGTCGACGTTGACGAGTTCGAGCCGGCTCATGACGCTGAAGGCCGAGGGCTGCTCGAGCGCGAAGGTTGCGTAGGAGTTCGCCGCCGCGAGGAGTGCTTGACGATCGTCCGGAATGGCGGCGGCAGCTTCGATTCGATCGGCGATGAGGTTCCAGGCCCGGGTGATGTAGGCCGTGAAGAGGCCGGGCTTGTCGGTGTAGTAGTGCGCGGCGGCGGTGTGCGACAGGCCGGCCTCGGATCCCACGCGTCGGAGGGTGACCCCGGAGGGTCCGTGTTCGGTGATGACGCGATCGACGGCATCGAGGAGGCGTTGGGCGGTGTCGGTCACGCTGGAACAGTACGCGCTGGCGCTTGGTGCGCCCGAAGCCCGGACCATTGGGCCATCGCAAGGAGTCCGACGACCACCCCATCGGCCAGAACGAGTCCTTGGCCCAGGCCCCGGTCGACGAGGCCGGTCGCGACGATGATGACCACGATCAGCGGGTAGGGGCCGATCGCCGCGACGTTGAGTTTGGC
>CBESNZ010000224.1:0-5788 GCA_965531045.1 uncultured Acidimicrobiales bacterium | reverse complement strand
GCCACGCTGACCACGAGGCGCAGGTTGGCCCGGATGAACCGGTCCTTTGCGACCGCAGCTTGGTGGACGGCTCGATCGAGGTCGCGCCCGGTCTCGCCCTCGTCCAGTTTGTCCTGGGCCGCGAAGCCCTTTTCGATCAGTTGGGACAGCTCGCGCTCTTCTTGGGCGTTCAGAAGAGGAACCATGCCGATCTCGTTGAGGTATTGGCCTACAGAATCACTCATATCACTCAGTCTCATTTTCGCGAAACCTTCGTGGGGTTTCGCGGCATCTTGGGGGTATCGTCAGGGGAGTTGGGGAAGGCCGTGCGGCGCATCTTTACGATGCATCGACGAGGCAGGTCCTCAGGTATTCGAAGTACTTGTCTTCGCAATGCTGTATTCGAAATGCTTGGCCCGATCAGTCGGCGCCACAGCAATCGAAGTTTGAGAGCATGCCACACTCCGCGCCGAGACGCGTAAGCGGCAACTTATTCAACAACACCAAGTGGCCCACGTCTTCCCGTTTCACTATGACTTGTGTCACCAGGCGAGCCACGCGTGGGACCGTGGATCAGCCCGGCGCTCCGAACCGCTCTGCATTCTCAGACCTGCATTCTTGCTCCTGAAGCCATCGAACTCAAGCATTTCGCGCGCTCAGTGCTTCTTCGAGCACTTTGCGTCAAAACTTGAGCGCCAGTCTGCGGTCGAATGGCCGCGTTGGTGCGACGAACCCGACATCGGGCCCGCCCCGGCTTGCCTGGGTGGAATCCCGTCGATCAACTTCAACCGGCCGGCGCGACCACCTAGACTTCGCCGAATGACCGAGCCGACCGCCGAATCGAAGCCGCGCCGCATCGGGATCTTCGGCGGTACGTTCGACCCGCCGCATGTCGGTCACCTGGCCACGGCGGTCAACGTTGCATCCTGGCTCGAGTTGGACGAGATGTTGATGGTCGTCGCGAACGAGCCGTGGCAAAAGGTCGGCACCCGGCCGATCACCGAGGCGGCGGTACGCCTCGAGATGGTCGAGGCCGCAGTGGCCGAGATCGACGGCCTGGTGGCGTCATCGATCGAACTCGAACGCGGCGGCGAGACCTACACCGCGGACACCCTCGAGCAGCTCCTCCAGGATCAGCCCGGCGCCGAGCTGTTTCTCGTGGTTGGTTCCGATGCCGCGGCGGGCCTCGACACGTGGAAGCGGCCAGATGTGGTGCGTGACCTGGCCACCATCGTCGTCGTCGACCGTCCCGGTCGACGCACGGGCCGACCGCCGCTCGGATGGAACTGGGTGAATGTCGAGGTACCCCAACTCGAGGTGTCCAGCAGCGACCTTCGCTGGCGCCGGCGAAACCATCGGCCGATCGACGCCCTCGTGCCGCCGGCCGTCGCCCGGGTCGTCATCGACCACCAGCTGTTCCTCGAAGCCGAATGACGACCGAGCAGGACGCCACCGAGCAGCGCTCGCCAGTGGGACAGTCGAACGACGGGTACGCCGCTCAGACGGACACCGAAGAACCGTCGTTCGTACGGACCCGACCGGCACCTGCGGTTGGGAATCCGGCAGCCTTCGGATGGCGATGGTTGTTCCCCTTGATCACGATCGCCTGCGTCATCGCCGTTCCGGTGTTGGCACAAATCGGCGCCAAGGCGGTCCTCGACACCGAGGGCACGGCGTCGCTCGCCGAACAGGTCCAGAACCCGGAATCGCCCGGCTACCGCGCCTTTGTGGCGCCCAGCCCAACCGCGCTCGTGGTGCTCATCGACGATCAAGAGGAGGCGGTGGGGGCGGCCCTGCTCGCCGGCACCGGCGACAGCGGGGGAGGCACGGTCGTGGTCGTCGGAGCGAATGTCGTGTTGCCGGCGAGTCGGCAGGACGCCACCGCCGGCGAAGACGATTCGGAAGAAAACGACGTCCCGTATCCCGATCCGGCCACGGTCGCCGACGCGTGGAACGAAGGCGGCGTCGGTGAGGTTGCCGACCGGGCTGCCGAACTCTTCGGCATCGTCCCCGACCAACTCATCGAGGCCCGGCCATCGGACGTCATCGTGGCACTCGCCGACGTCACCCCGCTGACCTACTCCTTCGTCGACCCCTTGGTCGATGTGGATGCCGAGGGCGATTCCACCACGTTGTTCGATCGTGGGGTCGCCTCCCTCCAGGCCGCCGATGTCCCGGTCGTGCTGGCTGCCATAGGTCCAAACGAGGCCGAGATCAACCGATCGGATCGGCAGGCGCAGGTATGGCGGTCGTGGATCTCGGCGGCCCGTTCGGTCAGCGTCGAACCCCCCGATGGTGACCCTGGCCTGCAGTGGTACATCGCCGAACTGGCGAGGAGTGCATCGAACGTTGTCGAACTCCCCGCAGAGTCCAGCGACGGTGGCAACACCTACACCCCGCTTGCCGACGAGGTCGCAGCGCTCGTCGAACAGTCCGTCCCGTTCCCGGTGCTGTTTCGCGACAACCGGCCCGCGGTTCGCCTCGTCAATGATGTCGCCAATCCGGATCTGAACCGGCCGGCGGTCGAAACCATCGCTGCGGCCGGCGGTTTGGTGACCGTGATCGGCAATCCGATCGAACTCGGGGGCCAGGCCACCGGAATCGCGTACTTCGACGCCGCCGACGAAGTGGTGGCGCAACGTATCTCCGATGCCTTGGGTTCGGTGCCGACCGCCCTCGTCGACCCGGAAACGCAGCAGGACGCCATCCTCGGCGGCGACTTCGACATCGTCGTCACCATCGGGGGCGACTACACCCCCGCAAACCCGGACAGCTGACCCCTTGGTTGGTGGCGCAGCGACGGGTGGCAGTTACCCTCGCCTCGATGGTCGACGCTGACGAACAAGACGAACTCACGTGGGTACGTCTCGCGGCACGAGCAGCAGAAGCCAAACTGGCCGACGACATCCTCATCATCGATGTGGGTGATGTCCTCGCGATCACGGGACACTTCGTGATCGCGTCCGCCCGAAACTCGCGGCAGGTTCGGGCCGTGTGCGCCGAGGTGGAGGCGCAGATCACGGCGGCGGGCGGGCCGAAGCCACTGCGGGTCGAGGGACTGAGTGGGGCCGAGTGGGTGCTGGCCGACTACGGCGATTTCGTCGTACACATCTTCGACGACGAGACGCGTGAGTACTACCAACTCGAGCGGCTCTGGGGCGATCGCCCCCGCGTCGACTGGCGCAACTAGGGCCGCCAACGCCCCGACGACTCCGAGGCGTCGTTCGTCACACCTGGGGATAGGACCTCAAGGATGTCCGCCCGCGCGCCGTAGACGGTCGGGTGAATCCCTCCGTTTCGCGCGTCCGAGTCGCGCTCTGTGTGCTCGCGGTGCTCTGCGTGGCGGCCCTCGCTACTCTGACCCTCACTTCTGAAACCCGTGGTTCCGGAACGGGTGCTTCCGGAACGGGTGCTTTCGGAACACGAGCTTCCGGCATAGAGCAAGACGACGCGACCGCTTCCGTTCCTCCGGCGCAGGGCGTTGGTCCCGCGATCGCTCGTGCGGTGCCGGATGCTGACTCCAACGGTGCTGACTCGAACGGTGCTGACCCCGGCGTTGCTGTGGCGTCGTCGATCGAGGCGAACCCGTTCCCCCCGGGGACATGCACCGTTGTGACTTATACGCCGCCGACCGCGGCGCAGCCGTTCGACGGAGACCTGTGTCGACCGGAAACGCAACGGCACGACACGGCAATCCTTCTGATCCATGGCGGCGGGGGAGTCGGTGGCGTTCGAGCCGACTTCTCGCAATGGCGTGATGCGTACCTCGACGCCGGGTACGTGACGTTGTCCATCTCGTACCGGCTGGTGGATCCCGCCGTCGACGCGGGGATCTTTCCGCAGCCCGAGTCCAACACCAAGGCGGCGATTCAGTACCTGCGGATCCACGCGGACAGCCTCGATGTGGCGGCGGACCACATCGTCGCCCACGGTGCCTCGGCCGGCGCCCGGTTGGCCGGCATCGCATTTGCTACTCCCGACGACGGACTCTTCGGCACCGCCGAACGCTGGGATGACGTGTCGGATGAACTCAACGGCCTGGTCGGGTACTACGGGTACTACGACGGTTGGAGCTTTGAACCGCAGGCATACTTCCGGGCGGGAATCTCGCCGCTCGCGAATGCCGTTGCGCGAGCCGATGGTGCCGTCGGCGCGGCACTACTGGTGCACGGCGAAGCGGACTGGCTCATCGATGCGTCGTCCAGCCGAAACTACGCCGCCGCCTTGGCGCGCGCCGGCGTCGACGTGAGTCTGGTGATCCTGCCTGGTGAGAGCCACAGCTTCGACGGCTACGACTCGGAACGTCTGACGCCGGCGGGCGAACTCGAATTTGCACGCGTCGACGCGTGGCTGACCGAACGATTCGGCTAGGGCGCGTACACTTCCGGTGATGATGCTGTCGTCGAGAATGTTTGCCGCCGGTCGACCCTCGCGCCGAGTGGCCGCTCTGCTGCTCGTGGTCGGCCTGGCCGCGAGTTCGTGTTCGTCGTCCGCTACCCCGACGGCGACCGAAACCACCGCGCCTCGGGTCGCGCCGACGCTGGTTGCGCCACCTTCGCTGGGGGTCATCACGATCCCCGAAGGCGAACCGATCGCGCTTCGAGCGATGGTGACCCAGTCCGGACCGGCGGAGTTTCTCGGTGCGGCCAACCTGGCGGCAATCGAGCAGGCGGTCGCCGACTATGGCCCGGTGCAGGGGTTCGCGGTCGATCTCGGCGAACCGATCGACGACGGCTGCGGCGCGATATCGATCGTCGACCTGGTGCAGTCGGAAATCGATCGAGGCACGGTGGGCTTTCTCGGCGCTACCTGCCGGGGTACCGATGTCGAAATCGCTCCCGTCGTTTCCGCCGCCGATCTCGTGATGATCTCACCATCGGACCTCGCCCCCGATCTGACGGCCGAATCCGACGGCGTGTCCGGGGTGAATCGGCGGGTGGGGTATTACCGGACCGTGCACAACGCGGTCGCCGAGGCCACCACGGCGGCTCGCTTCGCGACCGATGAGCTGCGGGCGACCAGCGTGGTCGCCGTCCACGACGGTACCGACTACACCGAGACCGCCGCCAAGGCCTTCGCGAACGAGTTCGATTCGGCGGACGTCGAGTTGATTGCGGTCGCTACCGCCGAGGGCGAAGCGGTCGACGCCTCGACGGTGGCGGACGCGGTCCTGCGTGCGAACGCCGACGTCGTGTTCCTGTCGCTCTTCAACGCCGACGCAGAGCGAGTCGTTGCTGCGGTCCGGGCCGATCCGGCCGGCGTCGATGTGGCGTTGATCGCGACCAAGCCGCTTCTGCAGTCCGACACGGTCGCTGCGGGCGGTGTCGACAACGTGTACTTCGTAGTCGCTCCCGAGCCCGATTCCGCGGCGGTCTCGTCCACGGGCGCAACCGCCGATCAGGTCGCAGAAGCCGTGCGATCGGCCGGCGCCGAAACCGAAAACACGTTCTGGGCCAATGCCTACGACGCCACGGTGCTGCTTCTGTCGGCGATCGACGATGCGGCGACCGTCGTCGACGGTGATCTGGTGGTTGACCGCATGGCGATCCGAGACGCACTCGATGCGGTCGAGTCCACCCCCGGCCTCAGCGGCGTGCTCGACTGCGATGAATTCGGCGACTGTGCCGACGACGCGTTGGTGGTCGTGCAACATGTGCCGGGGGCAACGATCGAAATAACCCGCACGAATATCGTGTTCACGACCGACTGACCGGTCGTCGTTTCTCGAACCGTCCGCTACGATTAGCGGCCGCACGGGGCTATAGCTCAGTTGGTAGAGCGCTTCCATGGCATGGAAGAGGTCAGGAGT
>CBESNZ010000223.1:0-5791 GCA_965531045.1 uncultured Acidimicrobiales bacterium | reverse complement strand
GCTAGTCGAGCGGGGCGCCGACGAAGGCGAAGTTGGTGGCCTGTACCAACTGTGAATCGTCGTCGAAGTACACGACGACCTGTACCGGAATGCCGTTTTCGAAGGTGTCGGCCAAAATCGCATAGCCGTCGATCGGTATCGTTCGAACTCGGTACCCGGTGTCGGTGATCGTCTCCACCGCGATGGCTGACGGAGGCAACGGATCTGGCGTGATGGTGTACCGGGAGCTGTTCCACGAGGCGCCGAGCCGCAACCAGGCCGGCTTTCCGACCGGCGATACCGGCCGAGCGGAGCCGCAGCCCCAGCTGGCAACCCCTTCTTCGGTGAAGCCGACGCACGGTTCTCCGGACGTATTGGTCCACTCGTAGTAGCTCATCGGGCCGACGGGCGTGAACGACGTCATGATGTGGACGGCGTCGCCGGCCGGGTCATCGCCGATATCGATCTCAGCGAACGAGTCGGCGTCGATCACACCTTCGCCGGGGAGTGCCGTTATCCGCAGGTTGGCCACCGGCAGGCTGCTGTCGGTCAGCGCCAGGGACTCGGGGATCGTGGGGACGTCGGCAGGCGGGGCTACGGACGCCGTCGACGCGGCGACGCTGGGAAGCGGTAGGGGCGGCGTGGACTGCTCCTGCGTGGACGAGCCATCGGCGCAGGCGCTGGCGAAGAGCGCGAGAGCGAGGCACCAGGTTGCGATACGGCCCGCTGGTGAGCAGCACCGCGCGACGGCGTACCCTCGCGCCGTGTACTCGTTCGCGTTGCGGCCGAAATGGCTGCTGTCCCATCTCGTGGTTCTCGCGCTCGTGTGTTTCATGGTGCTGCTTGGAGTGTGGCAATTGCGTCGGTTGGACGACCGCCAGGCCACGAATGCGTTGCTCGAGGCTCAGCTCGACCAGCCCACTCGTGAGTATGGAGATGCGTTCGACAAGTCCATCGACCAAAAACTGCAAAGATTTACCCCGGTGCGCCTCAACGGCCAATTCCTCAGGTCGGCGGGTGCTACGCCGCAGCCCGTGGTGATCGCCAATCGCACATTCGAGGGAGCGCCTGGATTTTGGGTCGTTGCGCCGTTCCGCCTCGACAGCGGGCAAGACGTTGCGGTGTTGCGGGGCTTCGCCAATCGGGCGCTCATCGCCACCGATGAACCCGAGCGTTGGGCGCCGCCGGAAGGACCGCTCGTCATCGATGGCTATTTGCAGTCGGGCTCCAGCGGCGGTGTTCCCGCCAGCGGCCAAGATGTCGGGTCATCGGATCTGCTCGAGATCAACAAGCTCGATCTGGCGCTGTTGGGGGAGATTTGGGACGTCGATTTCGACCCGATGTACGTCGTTGCCGACCGTGCCGACAGGACCGAGCTCGTGGCGGTCGATCGGCCCGAGATCAGCGATGGTCCCCACCTCAGCTACGCGTTCCAATGGTTCACGTTCGCGACGATCGCAGGGTTCGGCTACCTCCTGATCATCCGCAAGATGGCCGGTCGTCCCGATGCATCCGAAATCGATGCCGAATTCGGCGCGAACGACGCGAACAGTTATGCGTAGGACCCATCGGTATTGCGCTGATACTCTGCGCCGGTGCCTTACGACTCAAATCCTGAAGTTCTCACGCTGCTCGCACTGCGGCTGAAGAACTTCAGCTCTACCGAAACCTTGGCCGAGCTCTTCGATCTCGACCCCGACGAAACCGAAGCCCGGTTGGCCAGTATGCAAGCCGACGGACTGGCCACGTACCGCGAGGGGCGGGTTTCGGGCTGGTCGCTCACGCCGGACGGTCGGGTCGAGGCGCAGCGACGCCTCAATGAAGAACTGGCCGAGGCCGGCTGCCGCGATGCGGTGACGCCTGCGTACCAGCAGTTCCTGGCGTTGAACGGCGAGTTCTTGGCCGTCTGCACGCGCTGGCAGGTCAAGGACGCCGAGGCGGGCGTGCTCAACGACCACGACGATCCTGCGTACGACGCTGCTGTGATCGCCGAATTGGAAGCGCTCGATGTGCGCGTGCAGCCCATCTGCGCCGAACTGAGCACTCACCTGTCCCGGTTCAACCGACTCGGCAGCCAGTTCACCGCGGCCCTCGACCGGGTGAAGGCCGGCGAGCAGGAATGGTTCACCAAACCCACGATCGATAGCTACCACACCATCTGGTTCGAGCTCCACGAGACGCTGTTGGCGTCGCTCGACATCGACCGGGCTTCCGAAAAAGCCCACTGACCTCTTACCGCTAGGAGACCTCCTATGGCGCAATTTGGACGCGTCCTCACCGCAATGGTGACCCCCTTCACCGATTCGGGCGCACTCGACCTTGCGCGGGCGCAAGAACTCGCGAAGTGGCTCATCGACAACGGCAACGACGGCATCGTCGTCGCCGGCACCACCGGCGAGAGCGCCACCCTCACCCACGCCGAACAGGCCGAGCTCATCGCCGCCGTCGTCGAAGCCGTCGACGCTCCGGTCATCGCGGGCGCCGGCAGTAACGACACCGCCGCGGCGATCGACCTCACCGAGAAGGCTGCGGCCGCCGGAGCCGCTGCGATCCTCTCGGTGGCGCCGTATTACAACCGGCCGTCGCAGGCCGGTCTCGACTATCACTTTCGAGCGATTGCTGCGGCAACCGACAAGCCCGTGGTGCTCTACGACATCCCCGGCCGAACCGGTCGCAAGATCGCCACATCGACAATGCTCAAGATCGCCCACGACGTGCCCAACATCGTCGGGGTCAAGGACGCAGCGGGCAATATCGGCGAATCCGCCAAGCTCATCGCGGCGGCACCCGACGGCTTCGAGGTGTACAGCGGCAACGACAACGACACCTTGCCGTTGCTGTCGGTTGGCGCTGTGGGCGTCATCGGTGTGGCCACCCACTGGGCCGGCAAGGAAATCCGCTCCATGATCGAGTCATTCTTCGCGGGCGACGTCGAAGCGGCGAAGCGTATGAACCAACGGCTGCTGGCTTCGTGGGACTATGAGACCAATGACGAAGCGCCGAATCCGGTCCCGACCAAGGCCATGATGAAAGCGCTGAACATGTCGGTGGGCGATTGTCGCCCGCCGATGGGCCCCGAGCCGCACGGCTTGCAGGACAAAGCCCGACAAATCATGGCCGATCTCGGCCGGACAGGCTGACCATGGCAAGCCCCGTACGGATCTCCTTTCTCGGCGGGCTGGGAGAACTCGGCCGCAACTGCATGACCCTCGAGATCGACGACGAGATGATCATCCTCGACTGCGGTCAGATGTTCGTCGACGAGCTGTATCCCGGTATCAACGCGGTCCTGCCCGACTTCACGTGGTTGCGCGAGAACAAGGATCGCATCGTCGGATGCATCGCAACGCACTGCCACGAAGATCACATCGGCGGCCTGCCGTTCCTCATGGCTGATCTGAACATCCCCGTGTACGGATCACCGTTCACGTTGGGCATGGTCAGGGGCAAGCTGGAACAAGCTCGGTTGGCGAGCGACGCCACATTGGTCCCGATCCAGGACGGAGATCGCCTCAAGATCGGCAACTTCGATTGCGAGTTTCTGCCGGTCACCCACTCCACGCCGAGTGGCCTCATCACGGCGTTCCACACGCCGCAAGGCGTCATCCTGCATTCGAGCGACTTCAAGCTCGACCTCACGCCGGTCGACGGGCGCCGCACCGACCTCAGCCGCATCGGATCTCTCGGGCACGACCCGGGCATTCGGCTGCTCATGGCCGACTCGACCAACGCCGACCAACCGGGACAGTCCACCTCCGAGCTCTCCGTCGGAACAGTGATCGGCGAGCTCGTCGCGGAAAACGCCGACAAGCGACTCATCGTGGGTGCCTTCTCCAGCCACATCCACCGGCTCCAACAGTTCGCCGACGCGATCGAGCCGCAGGGCCGGGTCATGGTGCCGATCGGCCGCTCGATGCAGCGCAACTTCGCCTTGGCTCGCCAGCTCGGCATGTTGAAGATTCCCGATCGACTGGTCGGGAAGGAAGACGACCTGGCGACCTACGAACCGCACGAGGTGTGCGTGGTGTGCACGGGCAGTCAGGGAGAGGAGCGCGCGGCGTTGACGCTCATGGCGAACGGCGACAGCAAGTACCTCGAATTGGGCCCGACCGACACGGTCATCTTCTCGTCGCACCCCATCCCGGGGAACGCCGGGTCGGTCTCACGGTTGCGCAGCGCCATTCTCAAGACCGGAGCGACGGTCGTGCACAGCGGCAGCGTCGACATTCACACCACCGGACACGGCAAGCAGCACGAACTCAAGACCCTGCACTCGGTGGCGAACCCAGAGTGGTTCGTTCCGGTGCACGGCGAATATGAACACCTCATCGCCCACCGCGATGTTGCGCAGACGATGATGCCGAAAGATCGCATCGTGATGGCGGTCGATGGTGACCAACTGGTCCTCGACGACGACGGTATCCACCCGGCCGGCTCGGTTCCGGGCGGCCACGTTTACGTCGACGGCCACGCCCCGTACCTCGACATCGGTACGGTGCAGGACCGCCGGGTGCTCGGTGGTGACGGCTTTGTGGCCATCTTTGCCGTGCTCGACATCGAACACGGCGAGATTCTCGTCGGTCCGGCGATCGAGACTCGCGGCTGGATCAACGACGAAGGCGACCATGTCGTCGCCGAGGCCAGGCTCGAGGCTCGCGAAGCGCTCGAAAAGGGCCTCGCCGACGGCATCGACGACCTCGACACCTACGAACGGCTCGTCCGACGGGCGGTCGGCCGGTTTGTCAACCACTCGACCGGTCGCCGGCCGATGATCGTCCCCCGAGTGCACAGCGTGGACTAGAGCAGGTCGACCAGAACAGTCTGACGCAGGCCTGAATACCACTGAGCGCGCGGGTGCACGCGCGAAGCGGCGCCAAATACGGTCGTGATCCTGTTAGTTTTGGTGGCGCTGTGGCTGCTACCAAAACCTCCCCCAAATCCCGTACGTCATCCAAGACCCGTGCGGCAAGGAAACCACCGACGAAGAAGCGCCCGAGTCGGGGGAAGAAGAAGGCCGCACCCGAACCGGTTTTTGGTGGTCAGATCCTCGATATCTGGGGTGTTGTCCTGGTGTTGTTCGGCGTGGTCGCAGCGTTCAGCATCTACGTCGACGCCACTGGCGCTCTGGGCCGTGGCATCGCCGGCGGCACCGGATGGCTGGTTGGTCTGATGCAACTGCTCGTCCCGCCTGCGGCCGTGGTCGCCGGTCTCGGTCTCATCCGTGCCGACGAGGACACCTACGACATTCCGGTCCCGTACGTCGTCGGTGCGCTCTTTGCGATGGTGTCCACCACCGGCTTGCTGCACCTTGCCAAGGGACGGCCGCAGTGGGGGAGCGAGTCCGACGTACTCGGGAAGGCCGGTGGCGTGATCGGCCTGGCGGTCGCTGATCCGCTGCAGGCCTTTGCGGCAACGTGGGGCGCCACACTGGTGCTTCTGACGCTCGGACTCCTGGCCTTTGTGATGCTCACCGGCACTCCGGTGTCGGAGGTGTCGCACCATGTCGGCGCACTCGTCGGACCGCTGGTCGAGCGCTTGCGAGGCGGGGTGCAGTCGCAGATGGTGCTCGACATCACCGACGACTACGACGGTGACCTCAACGGCGAGCTCGACATGCTCGTGCGCGACCCAGCGTCCACCGATGCCTCGACCGAGCTCGAGGAAGAGGGCGTCTACATCCCGGTCGGGGCACCGACTGAGCAAGACAACGCCGACGGAGTTGCCGCCGAGCCTGCCGAAACCGAAGAGGCCGACGCAGCGCCGGCCCGGACGCCATTTGTCAACGTTCCAGAGCCGCCGAAGTCCGACACCA
>CBESNZ010000222.1:0-5818 GCA_965531045.1 uncultured Acidimicrobiales bacterium | reverse complement strand
CGGCGGCCACGGATAGCACCAGATCGTAAACCTCGTTGTTGGTGGCCGAGCTGACCGAAGGTCCGTTGAGTTCCAGGAAGACCGCGGTGGCCAGCCAACCAAGACGCTTGTTTCCGTCGTCGATCGGCGACTCAACGCGCGGCTGGCCGAACTCCTCGACATGTGCGGGCACGCCGTTTTCGTCACCGTCAGGGCCAGCAACGACGACTACATTCTCTGACTCACCCGCCACCCCAGCGATTCGGTCGGTTGACGGGCGATGCGGTCAACGAGCAGGGTAAGGACGAGCACATCATGCTGGCTGGCACTTCTGGCTGGCCGATCGAGGGGGACGGCATTGGCGATCAGCGAGAACACCGACCTGCAAGTGCGTCGGGTGAGTGGAGCGCTGGGCGCCGAAGTACACGGCGTCAGTCTGGGAGCCATCGATGACGCCGGGTTCGCCCGAGTGCGTGAGCTGTTGCTCGAGCACCTCGTGTTGTTCTTCCCCGATCAACACCTCGACCCCGATCAGCACCGCGCCTTCGCGCGCCGCTTCGGCGAGCCCGAGATCCACCCCTTCATCCCGAAGCTCGACGACGACCACCCCGAGGTCGTCGTACTCGAAGCACAAAGCGGATACATCGCCGATGTCTGGCATACCGACGTCACCTTCGACGCCTCCCCGCCGATTTGTTCGGTCCTGCAGGCCCTGAACATGCCCGATGCCGGCGGCGACACGATGTGGTCTAACCAACACCTGGCCTACGAACGCCTCTCGACGCCGATGCAGGAAATGCTCGGCGGCCTCACCGCCATCCACACCGCCGCGAACTACGGCCACCCCGAGCAGCAGGCCGAACACCCCGTCGTCCGCAAACACCCCGAAACCGGCCGGCCATCGCTGTTCGTCAACCAGCAATTCACCCGGCGCATCCCCCAGCTCGACCGAGACGAGAGCGCAGCACTCCTCACCTTTCTCTACGCCCACAGCACCCAGCCGCACTTCGGCTGCCGCTACGCCTGGCGCGAGGGCACCATCGGCATCTGGGACAACCGAGCCACCCAGCACTGCGCTGTCAACGACTATGACGGCGCTCGCTCGATCAGCCGTGTCACCATTCTCGGCGATCGAACAGAGGCGGCATTTGGCGCCCCTCGCTGGGACCACTTTCAACCGATTCGAACCTCGGCCGCGTCGGCCGGCCTCGACCGGGATTGATCTTCCGCTCTCATGTCACTTCGAGTCATCCAGTTTTCGACCGGCAACGTCGGCCGCCACGCACTGCGCTCGATCATCGAGCGTCCCGGCCTGGAACTCGTCGGGGTACACGCGAGCAGCCCAGCCAAGATCGGGCGCGACGCGGCGGAACTCTGTGGTCTCGACACCCCGACGGGCATCATTGCGACCAACGACATCGACGCGTTGCTGGCGCTCGATGCAGACTGCGTCGTCTACACGTCGCAAGCCGAAACTCGACCACAGGCGGCCATCGCCGAGCTCGGCGCCTTCTTGTCGGCTGGCGTGAATGTGGTGGGCACATCACTGGTATGGCTGGTGTACCCGCCCCACGCCGACGCGTGGATCGTCGACCCGCTCACCACAGCGTGTCGTGCGGGAAACGCGACGTTGTACATCAATGGCATCGACCCCGGTTTCTCGGGCGACATGCTGCCGCTGGCAGCCCTGAGTCTCACGGGTCGAGCCGAATCGATTTTGGTCCAGGAAATCTGCGACTACGGCAGCTACGACGACGCCGAGTTCACCGGAGCCAGCTTTGGGTTCGGCACACTCCCCGACCACGTTCCGATGCTCTTCCTTCCCGGTGTGCTGACTTCGATCTGGGGAGGGCCCGTGCGCCTCCTCGCCGACGAGCTGGGCGTCGAGCTCGAAGAGATCCGAGAACGATACGAGACCTGGGTAGCCACCGACCCGATCGACTGCACCATGATGCGCATCGAACCGGACGAGGTCGCTGCCATTCGATTCGCCGTCGAAGGCATCATCGACGGCGAACCGGCCATCGTAATGGAACACGTCAACCGGCTCACACCAGCCGCCGCACCGCTTTGGCCCTTCCCACCCGAGGGTCGCCCGGGAGTTCATCGGGTCGTCGTTGCCGGCAACCCCGGCATCGAGATCAACACCCATGTCGGCGGACACGGCATCGACCACAACGAAGCGGGCGTCATCGCTACAGCCGCCAAAGCCATCAACGCGATTGAGTCCGTGTGCGCCGCAGCACCTGGACTGGTCAGCGTCTGCGATCTGCCGCTCGCACAAGCCAAAGGCCTGATGCACTAAGCCGTGCGCCGCCGCTGACTGGCCTACGCTCGCTCGAATGACGTTCAGCACGTGGGACATCGCAATCGATCAAGGGGCGCTCAGCGCGCTCCGGGCGCGGATCCGCGACACTCGCCTTCCCGACTACCTCGGCGAGGCCGACGCATGGGAACTCGGCGCCGCACCGGCCTACATAGCCGAGCTCGCCGACTACTGGAGCGAGACGTTCGACTGGCGATCCCAAGAGCGACGCATCAACGAACACCTGCCCGGACATCTGGCTCAGGTCGGCGACCACCGCGTGCACTTTGCGAGGCTGAACGCGAATCCAGACGCAGTGCCGATCCTCCTGCTCCATGGCTGGCCGAGTACGTTCGTCGAGTTCGAGCGCGTGGCCAACGAACTGGTACGACGTGAGCCCTGCTTCGAGGTCATCGTTCCATCGCTTCCTGGGCACGGATTCTCTTCCGTGCCACAGACCACCGGATTCGGAGCAGATGCCTGTGCTGAGGTCCTGCACACCCTCATGACAGAGGCGCTCGGTCACGACCGCTACCTGGTCCATGGCGGAGACCGCGGCTCATTCGTGGCGACGAGTCTCGGCGCGATGTTCCCGGAGTCGGTTGCCGGCATCCACCTGACGCTCCCGACGGGTTTCCCGGCCACGCCGGATCCGTCCGCGGAAGAACAGACGTGGCTCAGCGAGACCGCAGCGTGGGCGGCAACCGAAGGTGGGTACTCGGCCATCCAGGGCACGAAGCCGCAAACCCTTGCCTACGCCATGCACGACTCGCCCGTCGGCCAACTTGCTTGGATCGTGGACAAGTTTCGCGCATGGAGCGACTGCGACGGCGACGTCGAACAGTGCTTTACCCGCGATGAGCTACTGACCAACGCCACGATCTACTGGCTCACCGGAACGTTCCGAGCCGCCGCGCATTGGTACTGGGAACACCGTGTGAACCCACCCGCAGCGACGCGTTCCGATCGAATCACCGTGCCGACCGGCGTTGCTCGATTCCCCCGCGAGGTGATGCGAACCCCTCAAAGCGCAGTCGCCCGCAAGTACGACCTCATCCACTGGACCGACATGCCCGCTGGTGGCCACTTCCCAGCGATCGAACAGACCGACCTGCTCGTCGACGACATCATCACCTTCGCTGGGCGGGTAGCTACTGCAAGCGAGCCCTAACTGTGGCGTAGTCCAGCCGCACGCTCGCCCAGCCCCGAAGTCGGATCGACGAGGTTCACAAGCGCCGAACCTACCATTGCGGCCTGGGCCCAACGATCGAGACCGAGTCCTCATCACCCGGCGGTCGATTGTGCGAGAGACGGGTGCCACCAACCTGGGGTGATGACCTGACCATCGATTCGGCGTAGGGTCAGGCCATGACGCGTGTGATCGCATTTGCGAACCAAAAGGGCGGCGTCGCGAAGACCACCTCGGTACTGTCGCTGTCGGCTGCGATGGTCGAGCGCCAGCGCTCTGTTCTCGTGGTCGACCTCGATCCTCAGGCCTCACTGACCTACTCCATGGGTGTCGATCCAGAGGCCCTTGAAGCCTCGATTCACGACGTGCTGCTCGGGCGGACGTCGCTGCGCTCGGTGCTCGTCGAGGCCAACAACATCACCGTCGTGCCGGCCAATATCGACCTCGCAGGAGCGGAGGTCCATCTGCTCACGAAGCCGGGCCGCGAGCACATCCTGCGCAAGGCGCTCTCCAAGGTTCGCGACGACTACGACTACGTCATGATCGACTGCCCGCCGAGCCTTGGTGTGCTCACGATCAACGGGTTGACTGCGGCCGATGAAGTGATCATTCCGCTCCAGTGCGAGACGCTCGGCCTCCGGGGGATGGGCCAACTGCTCGACACGATCGAGGACATACGGGAGTTCACCAATAGCGGTCTGGCCGTCTGCGGTGTCATCGCCTCGATGTACGACGGACGCACCAACCTGGCCAACGAGATCCTCGAGTCCGTGCGAAGCGACTACAAACTGAAGGTTCTCGAACCCCCGATCCCCAAGTCGGTTCGGGTGGCCGAGTCACCGCGCGAGGGGCGGTCGATCCTCGAACACGCATCCCGGTCAAAGCCGGCGGTGGCCTATCGTGAGCTAGCCAAACGATTGGATCGAAAGCGATGACCGACCCCGCCGGCAAGCGAGCCTTGTTCAGCCAGCCGGTCGCGGCCGACCAGGCGGACGAGGAAGCGGCCGACGAGACGGTCGAGGCGGTCGGGCCCGTGGTGAACGAGGGCAAACGGGCGCTCTTTTCTGACGCGACGGAGCATGGGCGCAGGGTTGCGGTCGAATGTTCCTCCTGTGGCGCGTCGGTTCCCGTCGACGTCGTCGATGCGCTCAAGCAGAGCCTCACCCCGGGAGCCTGGTGGGTACCACCGAAGCGGCACAACCGACTCCTGCGATGCACCGGCTGCGGCCACCGAACCTGGTGCCGCGTCGACTGGCTCGCTGCTCTGCGTTCATAGCGGCGTCTCACAGGCGTTCACTGCATCACCCGTTCGCTGCAGTACCCCCGCCCAGATCCCTCTGATTGCAGCGAAAGCCCCGCCGTCGGTTGCGTTGGTCCATCACCGACCCAGGACTTCGGCCGGATTGGCTTCCGGCGGTCCGAGACGGCGCATCCGGGCCGTGAACCCGACGTACTGCCACACCAAGGCATCTCCTTCACGCCATCGCCGCACCTCGATGTCGAGTCCGTCGGGGCGCAGGACATGCACACCGTCCTCGTACGAGGCGACGACGTGGACGGGCGTGCTGAAATCGGCGGCGGCGACATCGTGCACGCCGTGTTCGAGGGTGCCATCGCAGCGCATGTCGTGGACGATCCCACCGCCGGTGATGACGATGCGGCTCCCGGCCTGCTCTTTGCGCGACACCTGGCCCAACATGGGGTGGTCGTCGACGACCTCGCCGTCGACGACGACTTCGACCACCTGCCAGATCCCGCGCACGTCGGGCGCCTCATCGGGCAGCGGCTCGGAGCAACCGGCCAACACCGGCGCCGGCCATTGCGTCCACCCTCCGGGCGGTGTGTGGGCAACGGGAATCTCGTCGATGGTCTGGCGCGTCATGAAGTGCCGCTGTCGGTCGTGGTGCCGTGGAGCATCGTGTCCTCCTTGCTGGCGATGCCTACGGTATGCCCCTGGCAGGCGCATCCGCTCGAGACGTCGCAGTGGCTGCACGTCCACGGACTCCGGCCGGGCGACAACATCGCCAGCCCCGCTGGCGACCACCAGGCTGCAAAAGGCGGTCATCTTTTTGGCGTGGTACTTTGTCCGGACATAACCAAGGGGTGTCTGCCATGAAGTGTCTGCGCAACGTTGCTCTCGTGGCCGTACTCGCCCTCGTCGGCTCCAGTTGCCTCGCGCGCGTGTCGCTCGCGCCGAACGGCGAACCCGCCGCCGGGGCCAGCTACGACGCGGCATTGTCCCAGAACGGGCGCTTTCTCGCCTTCGGTTCCTACGCCTCGAACCTCGTCAGCGGCGACACCAACGGCACCGGCGACATCTTCGTTCGCGATCTTTGGACCGGTGC
>CBESNZ010000221.1:0-5823 GCA_965531045.1 uncultured Acidimicrobiales bacterium | reverse complement strand
GCCGGCCCGGTCGTGGGCGCCGGCGCCACCGCCTACCTGCGACCGGAGACGGCCCAGGGCATGTTCGTCGACTTCGCCCAGGTGATGATGGCGAGCCGGAAGAAGCCGCCGTTCGGCATCGCCCAGGTGGGCAAGTCCTTCCGCAACGAGATCACCCCCGGCAACTTCGTGTTCCGCACCCGCGAGTTCGAGCAGATGGAGATGGAGTTCTTCGTGCCCCCTGCCGAGGCGTCGCAGTGGTACGAGTACTGGTGCAACGAGCGCTACCAGTGGTACGTCGATCTCGGTATCCCCGCCGAAGAGCTGCGGATGCGCCCGCACGACGCCGACGAGCTGTCGCACTATTCGTCCGATACGTCCGATGTCGAATTCTTGTTCCCCTGGGGCTGGGGCGAACTCGAAGGTGTCGCCAACCGCGGCGACTTCGACCTCACCCAGCACGCCGAACACTCGAAAGAGCGCATCGAGTACTTCGATCAGGCCAAAGGCGAGAAGTACGTCCCGCATGTGATCGAGCCCGCCGCCGGTGCGACTCGATCGATGATGGCATTCCTCATGTCGGCCTACGACGAAGAGGTGGTCAACGACGACACCCGCACGGTGCTCCGCCTCGATCATCGCCTGGCTCCGTACAAGGTCGCCGTATTGCCGCTGTCGAAGAAGGACACGCTCACCCCGACCGCCCACGAGGTGTTCGACATGGTGAAGGTGCGCTACCAGGCCGACTACGACGAGACCCAGTCGATCGGCAAGCGGTATGCCCGCCAGGACGAAATCGGAACGCCGTACTGCATCACGGTCGACTTCGACACGCTCGAGGATCGGGCGGTCACGGTGCGCGAGCGCGATACCCGCGAGCAGGATCGAGTCTCGATCGACCAACTGCCCGCGTACCTGCAGGAGCGCCTGGGCTGATGCTCTCCACCGCCGACGCCATGGTCGCCGCGGTCACGGCGGCGACGACGTCCGCCGAGCAGCGTTCGGTGATCGCCCAGTTGGATCCCGCGCTGGTCGAACAGTTACTCCACGCCCAGCTCAGCCCGAGCGCCGACGATGCGCAGGACGGGGGCACGGTTTTCGCCACCGGTATGGGCGCGTCGCCCGGGGCGGCCACCGGACGGGTGTATTTCGATGCCTTGTCGGCCCTCGACGCGTTCGACCGTGGCGAGGACGTGATTCTGGTTTGTGAGGAGACCTCGCCCGCCGACGAGCCGGGCATGCGCATCGCCGAGGGCATCGTCACGGCCAAGGGCGGCCTCACGAGCCACGCGGCGGTTGTGGCCCGCGGCCTGGGCGTACCGGCGGTGTGCGGCGCCGAGACATTGGTCTTTGCCGACGGATCGATCACCTCCGGCGGCGTAACGCTGCACGCCGGCGACGAGATCACCGTCGATGGCAGCGGGGGACAGGTACTCGCCGGCTCCTCGGGGCTCGCGAGCGACGGCCCGCCCGCCGAACTCCTCACGGCGCTCGGCTGGGCCGACGATGTGCGATTGGGTAGCGATCGCCGCGTCGAGGTGTGGGCGAACGCCGACACGGGAGAAGATGCTGCCGTTGCCCGCGGGTTCGGAGCACAAGGCATCGGCCTCTGCCGTACCGAGCACATGTTTCTGGGTGAGCGGCTGCCGCTGATCCAGCGCTTCCTCGTGGCCGACTCGGACGCGGAGGAGCAGTCCGCATTGACGGCGCTCCACGACGTACAGGTCGCCGATTTCACGGCGCTCCTCGAGGCCATGGACGGTCTGCCGGTTACGGTCCGGCTTCTCGATGCCCCGGTGCACGAGTTTCTGCACGGCCACCCCGACGCCGAGCAGTGGCATGAACACAACCCGATGTTGGGTACCCGCGGCGTGCGTCTGGCGGTCGTTCGCCCGGCGTTGTATCGCACGCAGGTCCGGGCGTTGCTCGATGCTCGTGCCGCGCGCGTCGCTGCCGGCGGCGACCCCCGGGTCGACATCCTCATTCCGCTGGTGGCCGACGTCGCCGAGTTGGTGCACGTTCGCACGTGGATCACCGAAGAAATCGGCACCGCCGACAACGTCGCTGTGGGTGTGATGATCGAAACGCCGCGGGCCGCGCTCACCGCCGGCGAATTGGTCGGGCACAGCGACTTCTTCTCGTTCGGCACCAACGATCTCACGCAGATGACGTTCGGTTTCAGCCGGGACGACGTCGAGCGCCGGGTCCTGTCGGCCTACCGGGCATCGGGCGTGATGCCCAACAACCCGTTTCAGCATGTCGATCAGGCCGGCGTCGGCGCGCTGGTGCAACAGGCGATCACCGCCGCGCGCAACGTGCGGGACGATTTCAAGATCGGCATCTGTGGCGAACATGGCGGAGATCCCGAGTCGATCGCGTTCTTCGTGCACGCCGGGGTCGACTACGTGTCGTGCTCTCCCTACCGTGTTCCGGTCGCCCGACTGGCCGTCGCCCAGGCGCTGCTCGACCAGTCGGCGTAGTCGGGGACCACCACAAATGCGCAACGCCAGGGAGCTTGTCGCATGCCGCTGCTAGCTTCTCTGGATGGGAATAGCTGAAGACGACATTGCGCGGGTGCGCGAGTCGACCGACATCGTGCGGATCATCAGCGAACACATCGCGCTCAAGCGGGTGGGGCGGCGGTTCACGGGCCTCTGTCCGTTCCACAACGAGAAGTCCCCGTCGTTCTCGGTCAACCCCGAACTCGGCCTCTACCACTGCTTCGGGTGCAAGGAATCCGGCGACGCCATCAAGTTCGTGCGCGAGGTCCAAGGTCTCGATTTTGTCTCGGCGGTCGAATCGCTTGCCGCGAAATGCGGCGTCACGTTGCGTTACGACAACAAGGCGCAGGGCGAGCAGACAAGCCGTCGCAAGCAGGTGCAAGCACTGGTCGCCCAGGCGCTCGACTTCTATCACGAGCGGCTGTTGTCGTCGCCCGATGCGGGCAAGGCCCGCAGCTACCTCAAGCACCGCGGCTACGACGGCGACATGGTCCGTCACTACAAGCTGGGCTGGGCGCCCGACGAGTGGGATGCGCTGGCCAAACACCTGAACGCGTCCGATCGCGATCTCAAGGACGCCGGACTGGGGTTCATGAACCGCCGCAACCGGCAGCAGGACTTCTTCCGCAACCGGGTGTTGTTTCCGATCTTCGACCTGCAGGGCAACCCGATCGCGTTCGGCGGTCGCAAACTGCCCGAGGACGAGGGGCCCAAGTACCGCAACACGTCCGACGACTGCATCGTGTACGACAAATCCCGCACGCTCTATGGACTGCACCTCGCCAAGGAAGACATGGTGCGGTCACGTGACGATGGCGAGGCCATCATCTGCGAGGGGTACACCGACGTGCACGGGTTCGATCTGGTGGGCCTCCCGCGGGCGGTCGCCACCTGCGGCACGGCCCTCACCGAGGAGCACATCAAGGTGCTCAACCGCTTCGCCCACCGCCTCGTGTTGGCGTTCGACGCCGACGAGGCCGGCCAGTCGGCCGCAGAACGTATTCACCAGTGGGAGCAGGCCTACGGCATCGACGTCGTCGTCGCCGACCTCCCGCCCGGCCAGGACCCCGGCGACCTCGCCCGTGACGACCCCGATCGTCTGCGGCAGGCCGTGGCCGAGGCGCTGCCGTTCTTGCAGTTCCGCATCAATCGGGTGTTCGCCGCCGCCGACCTCAGCACGCCCGAGGGCCGAGCCCGTGCCGCGTCGGCCGCGCTCGTGGTGGTGAAAGAGCACCCCAACGCCCTGGTGCGCGACGAATACATCGTGCAGATCGCCGATCACACCCGGTCTGACCCCAACCGGCTCCGGGTCATGATCGAAGACCCCAAACTCGGTCAGGACCAGCCGCAGGAGCGCCGGGCCCGCAACGTTTCCAACGAGCCGGCCCCCACACCTGCGCACCGTCAACGCGAAAACTCCGAGGATGAGGCGATTCGGCTGCTCATCTCCGACCCCAATGCCATCGCCAAGATGCTGTCGCCGGTGTTGTTCACCACCTCCGCCCGCCAGGCGATGGTCGAGACCCTGCTCGAGCAAGGGTCGATCCACGGCGCGCTCGCCGTGCTCGAGCCCGATATTGCCGACGGTCTGCGGGCAATCGCGGTCGGCGATGCCGACGCCGAGCCCGAAGATGTGGCCGGATTGCTCGTCGATCGAGCCGCCCACCGCGCCCACGCCCGGTTGGTCTCCGAGATGCGGGTGGCGGCCGATCCGGCACCCTTCAGCGAGCCGATCAGTTGGCTCCTGTTGCGGTGCGAAGATCTGCGCGAGCGGTCGACCAGAGTGTCGGCCATCGAACAGCTGCTCCCTTGGCTGAACGAGTACACCCAGGGGCAGCAGCAATGACCGACGAGGTCGTGTCGCATTTTCCCGGCGTCTCGTCCGAACGGCTCGAGTCGTTGTTGGCGGCCGGGCGCGCCTCGGGCGGGCTCAACATGCACGACGTCATGGACGTGTTCAAAGATGTCGACCCGACGCCCGATGTCATCGTCGGAATCAAGGCCCTCCTCAATCAGTCCGGAATCGCCTTCGAA
Organism: uncultured Acidimicrobiales bacterium; assembly: GCA_965531045.1. Taxonomy (GTDB): domain Bacteria; phylum Actinomycetota; class Acidimicrobiia; order Acidimicrobiales; family SHLQ01; genus CBESNZ01. The sequence continues at coordinate 1,309 of CBESNZ010000221.1, read as the reverse complement.
GAAGACCAGCCGGGTGAACACGAACTGCTCGACGACGGTTTGCCGGTTTCCGCAGCCATGAGCGACGTCGGCAACGGAGTTTCGGCGACGCCCGGGAAGGTCGCAGCCGAGCCGGATGGCGCCCGTGGTACTTCGCGCGAGCGAATCGACGCCGCACGGGCGGCTCGCCGGGCCGCCATGAAGGGCAACGAGTCGGGCGCCGACCCGGTGCGGATGTACCTCAAGGAAATCGGCCAGGTACAGCTGCTCACCGGCCCCGAAGAGGTCGCGATCGCCACCCGCATCGAGTCCGGCCTACTCGCCGACGAAGAGCTCGCCTTGGTCGCCGCGTCGCAGCATCCGGTACACCAATCGCTCGACGACCCGTCGAGCGACGGCTCCGATCCCGATGGCGAGTCGGTCGCGCCGATCGAACCCATCGAGCTCCCACCCGCACGGCGCATCGAACTCGAGCGGTTGTCCGCCGACGGTCACAAGGCGCAGAGCGAGCTCACGCAGGCCAACCTTCGGCTGGTCGTGTCCATCGCCAAGCGGTACGCCGGCCGGGGCATGCAGCTTCTCGATCTGGTGCAGGAAGGCAACCTGGGCCTGATGCGGGCGGTCGAGAAGTTCGACCACCGCAAGGGGTTCAAGTTCTCCACCTACGCCACGTGGTGGATCCGGCAGGCCATCACCCGATCCATCGCCGATCAAGCCCGGACCATCCGCATTCCCGTGCACATGGTCGAAACCATGAATCGCGTCAAACGTGTGCAACGGCAGATGCATCAAGATCTCGAGCGGAATCCCACCGTCGAGGAGCTCGCCGAAGAGTGCGACCTCACCCCGGCTCGCATCCGCGAAATTCTGCAGATCTCCATGGACCTCTTGTCGCTCGACTCGCCCGTGGGCGCAGAGGACGACTCGAATCTCTCCGACTTCATCAAGGACGACCGCATCGAAGCGCCGTCCGATGTGGCGGCACGCCGGTTCCTCGGCGAGGCGGTGCTCGAGGTGCTCGACGAGCTGAACGAACGCGAGCAAGAGGTGGTGCGCCTGCGCTTTGGCCTCGACGGCAACCGGCCTCGCACCCTCGAAGAGGTCGGCAAGGAGTTCGGCGTCACCCGCGAGCGCATTCGCCAGATCGAGGCGAAGACGTTGGCCAAGCTGCGTCATCCGCATCGCAGCGAGAAGCTACGGGGCTATCTCGAAGAGTCGTGATTTCTCCCCTCATACCCGCCGGCCGCCGCCCGAAAATTGGTCCGATGCGGACCACCACAGCACTGGTATCCTCATCAGCTGACCTTCCGGGGTAGCTCAGCTGGCAGAG
>CBESNZ010000220.1:0-5867 GCA_965531045.1 uncultured Acidimicrobiales bacterium | reverse complement strand
CGACCGCATCGGGGGCCAGCGACCCGAGATCGCCGCTGTCGGCGGGGTACGAGAAGTCGACATGATCGAACTGGATTGCACCTTGGACATCGGTCAAACGCTTCGCGTCGGGTTGATCCTGGATGGGATTGGGGGTGTCGAGCACCTCGAACACCCGCTCGAACGACACGAAGGCGGTCATGATGTCGACCCGCGAGGTGCTGAGGCTGGTGAGGGGTCCGTACAGCTGCGCGACCAGCAGGCTGAGCGCAACGAGCGTGCCCGGCGTGATCGATTCGTTGATGGCGTAGCGGCCGCCGAGCCAGTAGATGAGCACGGTGCCGAGGGTGCCGACCAGCGAGAGCGCGGCGATGAACACGCGGCTGAGCATCGCGTTGCGGATACCGATGTCGCGCACGCGGGCGGCCCGGCCGGCGAAGTCGGCCTCTTCGTGGTCGGGGGAGCCGAAGAGTTTCACCAACATGGCGCCGGACACGTTGAACTTCTCGCTCATCGTGTTGTTCATGGAAGCGTTGAGGTCCATGGCTTCGCGGGTGATGCCCCGCAGCTTGGCGCCCACCCATCTTGCGGGAAAGATGAACAGCGGCAGCAGCAGCAATGCGAGCAAGGTCAGGCGCCATTCGAGGCCGAACATTGCGATGAGCGTGGTGAGCAGCGCGATGACGTTGCCGACCACTGAGCCGAGCGTGCCCGTGAAGGCTCGTTGGGCGCCGATGACATCGTTGTTGAGACGGCTGATCAGCGCACCGGTCTGCGTTTGGGTGAAGAAGCCGATCGGCATGCGTTGCACGTGGTCGAACAGGGCTACGCGCAGGTCGTAGATGAGGCCTTCGCCGACGGTCGACGACCAGTAGCGCTCGAACAGGCCGAGGCCAGCGGCCAGCAATGCGGCGCCGACGAGGGCGAGGCCGATCCAGTTGAGCTCGCCGAGCGCCTCGTTGGGGATCGTGGTGTCGATGATGCGGCGGAACAGGAGGACCGGGAGCACGGCCAACGCCGACGAGATGATGAGGACGCCGACGAATCCGGCGATCATCTTCTTGTACGGCTTGGCGAACCCCCAGACCCGACGGCGGGTCTCGGGCGAGATCTTGATCGACTTCGTGTCGGCGGGGTCGCGCGACATCGAGTGCAGGATCATGAACGGACTGGTCATAGCCGCAGGCTACGGCGTTGCTCGTGCTGCGCCGCCCGAGCGGTGAGAGTGGGAGCTACGTGAGGATGGCCTGGAACGCCGCTTCGATCGGGGCAGCCTCGGAGCCACACACCAGGGAGACCTGGTCGTGTCCGATCGCCGAGATCTGGATCTTGTCGCTGTTCCTGTCGACCCGTTCGAGTTCATCGTACGGAATTGTTGCTTTCGTACCGAGCTCGGAGATGTGGACCGCCGAGTGGGTGAAGAGCAGGCCGGCCTTGCCCACCGAGCGCAGGCCGAGGTCGATGAACGCGATTGCGTCGGCGGGATCGGCATCGGGTGCGACCTTGTCGAAAACGTTCTTGTGCTTCTTGGCGTCCTCGATCGGGCCGATGATGACCCGTTCGCCCACGTACTCGTCGAGGGCCGCAGGCAGCGCGGCCCGGACGGCAGCCGGGTCGACCGGCCTCGCCTCGGGGACCGGTTCGGCGAGGCTTTCGAGGTCGCCGGCGAACCCGATGTTCGCGATCTCGGGGAACCGCAGCGGGTGAAGCGGTGGCATCGGTCCGGCGGCGGTGCTGGTGGCGATCGACGGGCCCATTTGCGCTGCGATTGTGGTCGCGGTTTTGATGTTGCCGAGGCCGCCGATTCCCCCGAGGGTGAACACGAGTGCCGAGCGGTCCGCACCGGTCGGAAAGGCTTGCACGACCCAGGGCAGGTTCATCTTCACGAGCCCCTGGGTGAGTTCGTTCGGCAGGAGGTACGCCTCGAAGTCCTGCGCCCGCAGCCACTTCTGTAGCTCGTCATCGTCTTGGGCATGCCAGTTCTGGCTGAAGCGGGTTTCCGAGTACGAGATCGCGGTGCGAAACGCGCCCGGCAGTTGCACGTAGTACTCGGCGGGCAACGTTGAGAACCCGGAGAACGACTGGATCAGCACCTCGCGCCCAAACGGGCCGTCGGCGGAGATCGCCACCAGGCGGTCCGGTGCGAGCTTGCCACCAAAGATCATTTTCGCGGAGCTGCCGACGTTGCTCCGATCACCGATGCGAATGTCGACATGAGCGTCGATGCGCCGTCCGGCCTTCTCCAGGTCGCTTATCGCTGAGGTTGTTGCCATTTCCATGGAACTCATATCGACCGGCGACTGCCATGGACTGAGGAGTACGGGTCCGTCGACTCTGCAGCATGGTTGGGCAATGGGTCCGAGGTGGCTACATTCCAAGGCGGAAGGATGCCAGAGCGGACGAATGGGGCGGCCTCGAAAGCCGTTGTAGCCTTCGGGTTACCGGGGGTTCGAATCCCCCTCCTTCCGCCAATGTGATGTCTGCTTTCGAGGCCGCCCTTCGGGGCGGTCTCGGCCGTTTTGTCTCGGGAGTTGTTGTAGCCTTCGGGTTACCGGGGGTTCGAATCCCCCTCCTTCCGCTCTTTATCAAGTACAACGAGGCCGCCGCTTGTCAGCAACCCTGGCAGGCGGCGGTTTCGCGTCCAAAACCCCGTTTTGGGCACAGTTCGCCCCGCCACGCGGGTCCCAACGCGCCCGAAACCGTGCGCGTGCGCGAAATCGTCGCTCCAGCACACTCATTTCGACTCCTCCTTTAGCGGGCCCTAGGGCGTGCCGATACTTCCTGACGTGAACGTCCGGCGCGCAGAAGGAGAAAACGAAGACACCTTCGTCGAGAGCGCGTCCATGGAGGCATCGTTCGCCTCGATAAAACGAACGCTGGTGGTCGGACTCTTCACCGCCGGCGTGGTGGTCGCCGGGCTGCTGCTCAGCGGCGGTGCATCCGTCGCAGCCACGCTGACGATCGTCGGGGCGATGGTGGTAACCCGGTCCGGCGCGGCCTGGACGGCCAACGAGGGTTTGAAAGCCGAGACCGTCGTCGACCAACGGCGCTGGACCCAAAGACTCGAATACGCCCTCGTACCCCTGGGCTTTCTCAGCGGTATCGCTCCCAGCGTGCTCCCTCAGGTCGATGGGCGGGTGGCCCCACAGTGGTTCGGATTGTTGGTTTGCTCCGTCGCTGTCGTCGCTGCCAATGTGCTCGTGGGGTACGGGCGGTCGCGCACATTCCTCGCCATCGCCGGCCCAGTGGTTGTTGGATCGGCGCTGAGCGCCGGGCTCGTCGGCGGGGATTTTGCCCTCTTCTTCGCACCGGGAGCGGTGATCGTCGGGGGGATCTTGATGCTCGACAACCGTGAGGCGGGCGCCATCTTCCGCGATGCGCGACGACTCGAGGAACAGAACCGCTCCCTGGTCAACGAGCTCCAAGGAGCGAACCAGCTGCTGCAACACCGGGTTCACACCGATCTTCTGACCGGACTCAGAAACCGAGCCGGCCTCCGTCTCCACCTCGAAGAGTTGGCGAACACCGACGAGATCATCGAGGTGATCTTCATCGACCTCGATGGCTTCAAAGCCGTCAACGACGACCACGGCCATGCGGCCGGCGACGCCGTACTCGCCGCTATTGGCGAGCGGCTGCACCGGATCGTTCGGCCCGATGACTGCGTCGCTCGTCTTGGCGGTGACGAATTCGCTGTCATCGCTTCCGGCGAAGGCGCCGCGTCACAAGGCCTTTCCGACCGTATTCACGAGGCATTCGCCACACCGATCCTCGTGGGGGAATTCGAGATCCGGCTTGGCGCGTCAATCGGCTCTCATCGGGCCGAACCCGGCGATGACATCGGGCTTTCCATGCGGCTCGCCGACGCCGCCATGTATGACCAGAAACGCAGCCGTCGCCGCAACACGGGCGGAGAACCCACCGACGCGTCGTCCGACCAGCCGCCCGAAATTCTCCCGGTTGCCCCCGCACCGATACCTCGGTCGGCGACCGCTCGCTAACGCCTGCTCGGAATCAATCGCTCGTTCTGGCCATTCACCGCCGTCGCCACATCGCGCTCGCGATGAAGATGCAAGTGGTCGCTCGCTGGTCAGTCGGCCGGCTGATCGATCGCTTCGAGCCACTCGGCCCAGTAGAACTTCCACTCGGCGACGTCGTCGAGGGCTGGCAGCTGTTCATGTCCGATGGTGACCTTCGTGCGATCGCCGCCTCGGTCCTCGAGCCTGATTGTGGCGATGCCCGGACCAATCGCGATTCGGATTGCCTTTGCGGTCGGCTTCGACTTCACCACGGTGGGAACGTCAGGAAACAGATGGGCCCGGTGGTCGTCGTCGAGGAGCAGCCCCCGGAGCTGGTCACTGTCGATCGTCACGGTTCGCGACTTGTTCGCCGTGAACGTGCCATCGGCCATCTGGTGGGGAAGCCGAAGCCCGGTGATCCTCTCATACCCGACCGTCACCCCCTGCGCCCACCAGGCATCCACGCCGTGATGGTCGCGGACATGGTCGGCGATTGCCTTGTGGCCGTCGTCCCGGCCCGCGAAGTCATCGATCAGATCACACCACTCGTCCCAGCTTTTCCCGGTTCCTGATTTGATCGCATCGTCAGACATCTCGGGATCGGCGATCCACGGCCGCCTCGAGGTCGACGAGGCGGACCGCTCCAACAAGATTCGGCGCGCTTCCACGTAGCGTTCGCCGGTGGTGGCCATACGCACACGGATCCGACGCTTGAACGATTCGTGCTTGGTCATGGTGAGTCGCTTTCGGGTGCCGCGGCAGACAGGCGAAGCAGCAACCCACGCTCACCGTCGCCCGACCAGGGCACCGAAGAAGACGAATCTGACCACTTGCCGGGCACGCAAGGTCCCCTTTGCCTCCCGATGCCGGATCGTGGGTTCCGGAAGAAGGTTCGGCGTGGCAAGACGCCAGCCGCACAATACCCCATGGCGGCAGTCTGTCGCGCGGCCGCCGCGGGCGCCCGCGTTTGGCATTCACTTGACGCCGAGGATGCCTCGTGCTGGTGTCATGTCGTGACCAAGTTCGAAGAGGTTTTGTCCGGTGGCCACCCGAACTCGCTCGGCCGAACGCTCGAGGTGGTCGACGTGGTGCTGGCCGACCGAGCCCGCCTCGACGATCTCTATCGGTGCTACTTCAGCACGGACGAGGTGGTCAGGCTTCGCGTGTCGAGCGCCATGAAACGGGTGACGATCGAGCGGCCCGACTGGACGATGGATTTCATCGAGGGCTTGCAGTCCGAGGTCGCTGCCATCGATCAGGCGTCAACGCAATGGACACTCGCGCTGCTCTTCGACCTACTCGCTGATCGTCTGTCTGCCCACCAGCGGTCACGGGCGATCGAGATCATGAAAAACAACCTCGCACACCACTCCGACTGGATCGTGCTGAACAACTCGATGAAGGTGCTCGGTACGTGGGCGCACAGCGACCCCGAACTCGCCCGATGGCTTCAGCCGCACGCCCGCCGCCTCGTCGACGACGACCGAAAGTCGGTCGCAGCGAACGCCCGGAAGCTTCTCGATCAACTCGACGCATAGTCAGCTCCTGCGTGCGTCGCGAATGTGATGATGCACCTGATCTCCAAGCGCAGCGAGGAAGGCGTCGGATCCGGGAGCGATCTTCGACGGCTTGCCCGGCTTGCCGATGACCTGCGGCTCGAGCAGGTACTTGGCATCGGGGAAGCCGGTCACCATCCAGTGACGCCAGTCGATCCGATCGATCCCAAGATCGTGCGCGGTGAATCGCATCTGGGTACGGGGAGCATCGAACAACGTCTCCTTGATCTTCTCCCTCAACCCGCCAAGTCTCAGCAGGTAGAAGTGCGTCGCGGTGAGCGTCAGCAAACCCGCACGTCCACCGAGTAGCCAG
>CBESNZ010000219.1:0-5897 GCA_965531045.1 uncultured Acidimicrobiales bacterium | reverse complement strand
CGACGCGATTGCCCACGGTTTGTCGACGATCTCGACCGGGGGTTTCAGCACCAGGTCGCAGTCGTTGGCGTCTTTCGAGTCGGCGGCGATCGAATGGGTTGCGATCGGCGGCATGTTGCTGGCGGGCACCAGCGTGGCCATCTTGTGGGCGTCATGGCGCAGCCGCGGTCGCGTCGCCTGGCGCTCCACCGAGCTCCGGTGGTTCGTCGCGTCGGTATGCGCAGGCACCGGGCTGATTTGGTGGCTCGAACGCGGCGTCGACGGTCACATTCCCGTCCGGACAGCGCTTGTCGCAGCGATGTCGTTCGCCAGCACCACCGGGCTGCAGAGTTTCGCATGGGACGCGTGGACCGGCGGGTCCCAGACCATTTTGCTGCTGTTGATGGCGGCGGGGGCGATGAGTGGGTCGGCCGGCGGTGGGTTCGGGGTCATCCGGGTCATCGCGCTCGTCGCCTACGCCAAGCGGGAACTGCTCCGCCTCCTCTATCCGAGCATGGTGGCGGCGATCAAGGTCGATGGCCAGGCCATTCCCGAGAGCACGCTCCGCCATACCCTCAGCCATCTGGTGCTGTTCGCCGGCCTGGTGCTGGGCGGCGCGTACGGCGTTGCCCTTTTCGAACCCGACCTCCGGCAGTCACTCCTCACCGCCATCTCCGGTGCGACCACAACCGGCCTCTTGCCGGACGTCCGCAACGCAGCGGAACTCGAGCGCGGGACGCGTGTGGTCTTGGTTGCCGTCATGGTCATGGGTCGCCTCGGCATCACCCCACTGGCGGTCACCCTCGACGTGCTGGTCAGCAAGCCGCGGGACCGGGCTTTCGGAGCCGTCCGGGGAATGACGGGTCGATGAGCAACCACATCGCGATCCACCCACCGTCCGCGCCATTGGTCAGCCAGCGCTTTGCCTTTGACTCGACGCTCGGCAAGATTCTCGGCATCGCGCTGCTGTTCGTCGGCACCGGCCTCGCTGTTTCGACGGGCCTCGAAATGGCCTACGGCGACCCGCACGTGGCCGAGATGGCGATCTCCACCGCGGCGACGCTCCTGCTCGGAGCGGTACTCGTCCTCACCACGCAGATCCGCAATGCCAGCCCGGCCGCCGTGTTCACCGCGGTCGCCGGCACCTGGCTCGCGGTTTCCGTGATCGGCGGCATGCCGTACTTTCTGAGCGGCATATCCGACGTCGACGGAGCATCGGTCTGGGTGAATCTCTCCAACGCCGTCTTCGAATCGGCGTCAGGGTTCTCGTGCACGGGTTCGACGATTCTCACCAACCTCCCCGACCTCAACAACCCGGGAGCCGAGATCGGGCGCGGGATGCTGTTCTGGCGCCAGATGACCCAGTGGTTTGGCGGGATGGGCATCGTCGTCCTCGTGCTGGCGGTGCTGCCCGTACTCGGCATCGATGCGTCCGGCTTCATGGCCGCCGAAGCCCCCGGACCGACGGCCGATCGGCTCGAACCTCGCATCAGCGAGACCGCAAAGAAGCTCTGGGTGGCATACCTCGCTGTCACGGGCGCCGTTGCGTTCGCTCTGGTCCTTGCCGGCATGGGTCTGAGAGACGCCGTCGGGCATGCACTCGCAACCGCGGCAACCGGTGGGTTCGCCATGTACAACGACTCGATCGGCGAGTTCAACTCAACGGCCATCGAGGCGGTCCTGATCGTCGGGATGATCATCGGCGGGATGAACTTCGGCCTCCACGTCCGCGCCCTTCGTGGCGACATCGGGGTGTATCCCCGTGACGCAGAGCTCCGTTCGTACTTCGGCCTCTTGGTCGGCGCCTCCGTGGCGGTCGTCATCCCGCTGTGGCTCGATGGCGCCACCGGCGGCTTTGGCTCATCGCTTCGCGTTGGCGTCTTCAACACCGTCTCGCTGCTCACCAGCACCGGTTTCGGCAATGCCCAGGGGTCGGGTTCAGCGGGAGACTTTGCGCAATGGATTCCGGGACCACAAGTGGTTCTGCTCGTGCTCATGGTGATCGGTGGCTGCTCCGGCTCGACGTCGGGCGGCATCAAGGTGGTTCGTTTCCAGACCATGGGGCAGCTGGCGCGCCGCGTCCTCAAGAGCGCTCGTCAACCGCGCGCCGTCTTCGTCATCAAACACGGCAAGGTTGCGGTACCCGAGCGAATCATCGATTCGATCGCCGCGTTCGTATTCTTGTACTTCGCCATCGTCGTCGTGGGTACCTTTGTGCTCACCCTCCTCGGTACCGACTTGATCGAAGCGCTCAGCGGCACGTTGCAGGCAATGGGGAACATGGGTCCGGCGCTCGGAACCGCCGGTCCCACCGCCACGTTCCTCGATGCCTACAGCGCGCCGGCGCGCACCGTCCTGGCTTTCCTGATGGTCGTCGGTCGTCTCGAACTCTTTGCGGTGTTGCTGATGTTCGCAGCGCCGTCGCGGGGAGTACGGCGGCGCCTCCCGTCCTCGCCTATCCGGCAAAGAAGGCGATAAGGGCGTCTCGAAACCACAACGCATCCTGCACACCGCACAGCTCGCGCACTGAGTGCATTGCGAGTTGCGCACACCCGACGTCGACGGTGGCCATGCCAAGTTCGGCCGCGGTGACCGGACCGATCGTTGATCCACAACCGAGATCTGTTCGGTTCACGAAGTGCTGGTAGGGCGCTCCGGCTCGCTCGCATGCCTGGGCAAACGCCGCCGTCGTCCGGGCAGAGGTTGCGTAGCGCTCGTTCGCGTTGTGCTTGATGACCGGACCCGCGCCGATCTTGATGTTGTGGTTCGGTTCGTGGCGATCGGCGTAGTTGGGGTGGGTTGCGTGCGCACCGTCAGCCGACACCATGGTCGATGCCGCGACGGCACGAGCGAACGCTTCGGAATCATCATCGACGCTTGCGACCACCCGCTCGAGCGTCGTCGCAAGAAATGGCGAAGCCGCTCCGGTGGCCGACCTCGACCCCACCTCCTCGTGATCGAAGAGCGCAACGCCGATCAGGGCATCGTGCCCAGCCTCGACCGCAGCAAGCAGGGCCCGAATAGCGACGAAGCACGACAGTTGGTTGTCGATGCGAGCAGAGGCGATCATGTCGCGATCGATGCCCACGATCGCCGGCCCGGCGAGATCGTGCAACATCAGGTCGAAACCCAAGATGTCGGAGGAAGCAACGTCGGCGTGGCTCGCAATCATTGCCAACATGTCCCCCGGGTTCGCATCGCCGAGGCCGTACACCGGAACCATGTGTTGCTGCTTGTTCAACAAGAGGCCGGTCGACGAGATCTCTCCGTCGAGATGGATAGCGAGCTGAGGCACCCGAAAGATCGGCTCATCGACCCGAGTGAGCTGGACGGTATGGCGCTGCCCGTCTCGGATCGCTATTCGCCCCGAGTAGCCGAGGTCACGATCGAGCCACGAGTTCAACAGGACACCGCCGTACACCTCGACGCCCACCTGTCGAAATCCGGTTGCCGGTACGTCGGGCTGCGGTTTGAAGCGCAAGTTGGGGCTGTCGGTATGTGCGCCAACCAACGCCATGCCCTTGGTTGGCGACCAGTCGTCGGGCACCACCCAGGCAACAACCGAGCCGTCGCGAACAACAAAGTGCCGACCGGCGCCACCGGACCACGCCTCCGACTCGACACGGGGCGAGAAGCCGGCCTCCTCCAACAACGACACCGCATGCGCCACGGCATGAAACGGACTCGGCGATGCCGCTATATCGGAGCACACGTCGCCGGCAAGCTCGGCGGACGGCGCGGTGATCGGTGATTGTGAATATGAGTGGTCAGAGGACGCTGGCATCTGTCTATGATGGCCCAGGTTTGCGTTACTGGTAGGTGACCCGCAACGACGCGACGGTCCCAGCCGGCAAGCCACCGCGACGAGTTGGCCTACGGAAGTCCACCGTCCACCCCGAAACGACCCCATTCTCCTTTTGGCCCGCGTGCGCGCCAGGAGGGGTGGCTACGGAGCACTATGCAACACGATCCACCACGATCTCTTCCCGAACCACAAGGCCTCTATCACCCGCGCAACGAGCACGACTCGTGCGGAGTCAACTTCGTCTGCGACATCCTCGGGCGAAAGAGCCACAAAATTGTGGCGCACGGCGTTGGCGCGCTCTGCAACCTCGAGCACCGGGGCGCGTCCGGCGCCGAACCGAACACCGGCGATGGTGCGGGAATTCTCATTCAGGTTCCACACCGCTTCTACCGCGACGTCGTCGATTTCGGGTTGCCGGAGGCCGGGGCCTACGGAACCGGCATCGGCTTCTTCCCCCAAGACGAATCACAAACGAAGATCGCACAGGACAAGATCGGCGAGTTCATCGCCGAAGAAGGCCTGACCTTGCTCGGTTGGCGAACGGTGCCCGTCGATCCGAGCTCGCTCGGCTCAGCCGCGGTGTCGACCATGCCGCTGTTTCGTCAGGTGTTCATCGGCAGCGAAGCGGGTTACCGGGGCATCGACCTGGATCGCCGCCTGTACGTCCTGCGCAAGCGCATCGAGCACGAGATCAGCGTCGCCGCCGGTCCGGGCGAGATGAACGAGGCGATGGGCGGCCGAACCAAGCTGCACGACGGCATCTACTTCCCGTCACTCAACAGCCGGACGATGGTCTACAAGGGCATGCTCACCACGCTGCAACTGGCCAACTTCTACCCGGAACTCGTCGACCAGCGCGTCGAGTCAGCCCTTGCGCTCGTGCACTCGCGCTTCTCCACCAACACCTTCCCCTCGTGGCCGCTGGCGCATCCGTATCGCTACGTCGCCCACAACGGTGAAATCAACACGATCCAGGGCAACCGCAACTGGATGAAGGCCCGGGAGTCACAACTGGCCACCGACAAGATCCCAGGTGACCTCGAAAAGCTCTTCCCGATCTGCACGCCCGGCGCCAGCGATACCGCCGGCTTCGACGAGGCCCTCGAACTGCTCTACCTCGGTGGGTATTCGCTTCCCGAAGCGGTCCTGATGATGATTCCCGAACCGTGGGAACACCATCAGGAGATGACCGACGAGCGCCGTGCCTTCTACGAGTTCCACGCCACCATGATGGAGCCCTGGGACGGACCGGCGTCGATCGCGTTCACCGATGGCGAGCTGATAGGTGCGGTGCTCGACCGCAACGGACTCCGTCCGTCTCGCTACTGGGTCACCAGTGATCACTTGGTGATCATGGCCTCCGAGGTGGGTGTCATCCACGTCGACCAGGCGACGGTCATCGAAAAGGGACGCCTTCAGCCGGGTCGCATGTTCCTCATCGACACCAACGAAGGCCGCATCGTTCGAGACGAGGAGATCAAGTCACGCCTCGCCCAGGCACTTCCGTATCGATCCTGGCTCAACCAGGGTCAGGTGCACATCGATGACCTGCCCCAACGCGAGTCCGCCGACAGCGACGAGGGATCGTTGCCGCAACGACAGCGAGCCTTCGGGTACACATACGAGGAGCTGAAGATCCTGCTCGCCCCGATGGCGGCGACCGGCAAAGAAGCCATCGGTTCGATGGGGACCGACACGCCCGTCGCCGTGCTTTCACAGCGGCCCCGCCAATTGTTCGACTACTTCCAGCAACTCTTCGCTCAGGTCACCAACCCCCCGCTCGACGGCATTCGCGAGGAACTGATCACGTCGGTATTCGGTCAGATAGGACCGGAAGGCAATCTCTTCGAGCGCAACGCCTCCACATGTCGGCAGGTCTTCAATCCGCATCCGGTGATCACCGATGCGCAACTGGCGTCGCTGAAAGCCATCGATGGACCCGACGGACTCGACGACTTCCACACCGAAACCATCTCGTGCCTGTATCCGGTCGATCTCGGGGGCGCAGGCCTGGCCGCGGCCGTCGAGCGCGTGCGAGAAGAAACCTCGGCGGCGATCCAAGCCGGTGCGTCGATCATCGTGTTGTCCGACCGCGGCACAACCAAGGATCTCG
>CBESNZ010000218.1:0-5910 GCA_965531045.1 uncultured Acidimicrobiales bacterium | reverse complement strand
GAACGCCGGGTGGCCACCATTGTTTTCGGTGACATCGTCGGGTTCACCTCGCTGTCCGAATCGCTCGATCCCGAGACCGTAAAACGGTTGATCGACACGACGATGGACCGGCTGGCGGCCGACATCGTCGGATTTGGTGGTCGGGTCGACAAAATTCTCGGCGATGGAATCCTCGCGTTGTTCGGTGCACCGGTCACCAACGAAGACGACGCAGAACGCGCCGTTCGGGCCGCCCTCGCAATGCAGGCTTCGGTCGCTTCGATTGCCACCGAAACCGGTTCCGGTATTCGAATGCGCGTCGGGGTGAACACCGGCGAGGTGTTGGTCGGCGAGATCCGGGCCGACGGCGGTACGACGGCGATGGGAGACGTGGTGAACACCGCCTCCCGTCTCCAGGACAACGCCGAGCCGGGACAAGTGCTCGTCGGCGCGGCCACGGCGAATGCGACCAGCGACGTGATCGAGTACGGACCGCCGCGGACGCTCACACCGCGAGGGCGAGACGGGGCCGTCGAAGTGCGTGTCGCGCTTCGCCCGGTAGGGCTGCCGGGTCAGCGGGCGCGAGCCACGCTCCCGTTGATCGGGCGCGATATCGAACTGGCGTTGGTTCGGTCGAGCATCGAGGCGGTCATCGCCCGTCAGCGATCACAGCTGATCCTGGTGCTCGGCGAGGCGGGGGTGGGAAAGAACCGCCTCGTCGACGAAATCGAACGATTGGTAGAGCGCGACCAGAATGCTTTTGTGTTGTCGGGGCGTTGCGTTCCGTACGGCGAAGCAAACGTGTGGTTCCCCATCGCTGACGCGATCCGTCAGCGCCTCGAGCTTCCCTCCGACGCGGATGCCGAAGCAGCGCGGCGCCGCATCGGCGAAGTCGTGGCCATACACAGCGTCGATGTCGAAGCGCATGAGCAGGCCCGGCTGCTCGATGCCGTGATGCATCTTCTCGGCTACGACTCCGCACTCGCCGGCGACGATCCCAACCGCGCGCTCGATGAAACAGGACGAGCGGTTCGGTTGATTCTCGAGAGCCAGGCTGCATTCCGGCCGGTCATCCTCCGGCTCACCGATCTGCACTGGGCCGACGAAGTCGTGCTGAACATGGTCGAGGGCTTACTCCGCCGCCTGAGTCGGCTGCCGGTCATCGTGATTGCGACCGCCCGTCATACGTTGGCCGATCGATGGGTGCTCCGCCCGGATCGACACAACATGATGACGTTGACGCTCGACGCGCTCGACGATGCGGCAGCAGCCGAGTTGCTCGACGCGGTCCTGCCCGCCACCGTGGATGTCGAACAACGTCAGGTCCTACTCGATCGCGCCGGCGGCAATCCGCTGTTCTTGGAAGAGCTCGCCGCGCTCGTGCGTGACGGCGATGGCGAGTTCACGAGCGACCTTCCGAGCAACTTGCAGGGGTTGGTCGGCGCTCGCCTCGACCGTCTCAGCGACGTCGAGCGCACGCTTCTCGATGACGCTGCGGTTTTGGGTCGTGACGGTTCGATCGGCGATCTTGAACGAATGAGTCTCGAGCTGCGCAACGCAGTCTCGATCGAAACGCCGATGGGTTCGCTGGTCGGCCACGACCTCTTGGAGTTGCCGACCGACACCACGTGGAGGTTCCGCAGCGATCTGGTTCGAGATGTGGTCTACGGACGCCTGACCAAGGCGCAGCGCGCACAGCGACATTTCGGCGTCGCGAAGTACATCGAAGATGCCTTCGGGCCAACGGTAGATGTCGCGACCGTCGCCTATCACTATCGTCGTGCGGCCGAGCTGAGCGGCGAACTCGGAGGGGTCGACTTCGTGGCCGACGACGTGAGCGCCACCGCGCTGCGCTTCACCCGGAAGGCCGCTTCGTCGTCGATGAACCAGGGATCGCACGCATCGGCGCTTGCCCTCTTGACCGAGGCGATCGAACTCGGCGGGCCAGAGCACCCGGACCGAGCCGAGATGGCGCTCGACCGCGCGAAGGCGAACATCGAGATGCGGCATCTGCAGGACGCCCGTCGCGACATCGACGATGCATTGGCCCTCGCCGACCCGGGCCAACGACCCGATCTCGTCGCCGTCGCCACCCTGCGGCTCGGAGAGGTCGAGCAGTGGAGCGGCGAGTACGAGCTTGCGGCATCACTTATCGAAGGAGCGCTCGCAGGCTTCGAGGAGCTTGGCGATCGCCGCGAAGCCGAAGCGTTGCGCTCGCTCGGGCAGACGCTCCTGCTCGATAGTCGCGTCGACGAGGCCGAGGTCGTGTTGCAGCGGGCGCTCAAAACCGGAATCGCTTCCGAAGGCCGCCGTGGCGCGGCATGGGCGCAGCAAAATCTGGCGTGGCTGTCGTTCATACAGGGTCGGGCGACCGAGGCCGAAGAGCGGCTGGCCGAGGCCGAGGCCCAATTCCGCGAACTGGGCGATTCCGCCGGACGCGAATGGTCACAGGGTTTGTTGGCGTTCGTGCGCATGCATCAGGGTCACTTCGCCGAGGCGCGGCACATGGCGACGGTTGGTCTCGAACAGGCCCGGGCCCGCGACGACAAGTGGGCCGAGGCGATGATGGGCGTGTTGCTGGCCTCGACCAATCTCTGGACCGGCCGCACCAACGAAGCGGTGCCGGTGGCTCGCGACGCCCTGCGGATGTTCACCTCGATTCAGGACGTCGGCGGCACGACACAGGCGGTGGCGGTTCTCGGCCGGGCGATGCTTCGGGCGGGTCAGATCGATGAAGGTCTGCGATTATTGCGGGGACACGCCGCAGAGATCTCGGATCCGACCGATGATGATCTGTCGAATCTCGCGAGCAATGCGTCGGCGACTGCGGCCGTGAGCATCGGCGACGTCCGCGTGGCCGAGATCCTGGCGAGGACCGATGTCGCCGGAGTCGGTGGTTCGCTCATCGGCGATTCCGAACGCTTGGTGGCTGTCGGCATCGCCAGACTGCAGGCGGGCGACGCGGCCGGCTCGTGCGACGCACTACAGCACGCGCTCGAGGTCGACGCAGAGGTCGACAACCCGAACGTGCTCTCGGCGCTCATGCTGGCGCAGTGCGCTATGGGCGTGCCGTTCGCGCAGCTACGCGACGCGGGCATGCGGGTCACGAGGTCGCTGCGCGCCACCTACCTCGATCTCAGTACCGCCAACATCGCTCTCGGTCTGGCTGCGGCTCGCGACAACGATGTCGGGTGCATGGACGATGCGTTCGCCGACGTGCACACCGACGTTGCTTCGACCGGCGATGTGTTGTGCAAGGCACTCGCGGCGCTGGCCGAATCGCAGGCCCTCGCTGCGGTGGGGTCTCCCCGTGCGGTAGCGGCGAGCAACGAGGCCGAGTCGCAGCTGGACCGCCTCGGCATCGCCGCCACCGGCTGGCGAACGGCGTTCGAACTCGCGGCCGGCGCCAGACCCACTGAACGCTGACCACGAGCGGCGCGCCCGATCGCCCAGGTCGTTGTCGCCGCACTCGTCGGCGACCAGCGAACCGTCGTAGTCTGGTCACATGCGAGACGTCATCCTTCCCCTGCACATCATCGCTGTGGCCGCGTGGCTCGGCGGGAACTTCGTCCAACTCATGTTGTTGCCGTTCTTCGAGAAGCAGGGTCACGAGGTCGCTGCGCTTTGGCACGAGGCGTCGGGCAACATGGCCAAGATCTATTACACGATCGCCGGCGTCGCGATTCTGATCACCGGCGTCGTCCTGGTCCTCGACAACGACAGCATCGAGTTCTCCGCCGCGTATGTCAGTCTCGGGTTCCTGGCCGTCATCCTCGGCGCGGCTGGTGGCATGGCATTCTTCGGCCCGAAGTCACGCGAGTTCATCGCCGCTCACCAAGCGGGTGACGACGCGGCGATAGCGGGACTGCGCACGAAGTTCAGCGTGATGGCGTTGATCGACACCGCCATCGTCATCCTCACCATCTTCGCCATGGTGGGTCGCTGGGGCGCCTGACCCTCTGCCAACCGCCGTACAAACGCCAGTCCGAAGGATCCGATGCCGGTCTACGAGTACCTCTGCCCAACCTGTGACCAACGCTTCAGCCGCCGCAAATCGATGAGCGCCAGCGACGAGCCGGACACGTGCGATGCCGGTCATTCGTCGCGTCGGGTGTTCTCGGTGCCGGCCGGTGTGGCGTCGAAGGGCGGGTCGTCGGGTCGGTCGGGTGCCGCCGGCGATATCAATTCGGCGGCCGCATGGCAGGGGAGTGGCGGTTGCGGCGGCGGCTGCGCCTGTCACTGAGGATTTGTGCACCCAAAGCGACGGTTGTCGTCTGTTTCGGTTCACAAATCTTGACGGAGGTCTTCGGGTAGTGCGGGTTTGGGATTGCGGCCGCGATCGAACAGGCCCCGGGGCGCTCCGAAGCCGTGGCCCCAGTTGTAGCCATCGATCGCCGTGTCGAAGAAGCATCCGCGCAGCGCAACGCCATCATCGAGTGCCCACCGAACCTGCTCGACGACCGCCTGTGTGAGTTCCTGGCGCCACTCCTCGTCGTCGGTCGATACTCCGGTGCCGGCGAGGACGAGCGGTACCGCCGGCAATCGCTCGGCGAGCCGATGGAGCATGACGCCGAGCTCTTCGGGGTGCGGCGCGAAGCCGGAGGCGTCGGTTCGGGCATCGGTGGGGTAGGGAAGAAAGCCCTCGACGCCGTCGGGATCGACGTCGACTGCCATCGGGTGGTCGTACGTGACACCGACGAGGTCGAAGGCGTCGATGTATTGCGGTCGGTCGACGCCGGCTCGGCCCGGCGTGGAAAATCGTCCTTCGACGATGGCGTCGATCCAGCTGTCCCAGAGGGCGGATTTCCATACCGTTGCGACGTCGTGTGCCTCGGGCCGGGCGGCGAAGATCGTGGGCAGGCCGAAGACGCCCATGACCGGGGCGGAACCGCTGCGTAGCAACCGGGCCGCCTCGAAGGTCGCCTCCAGCGCGCCTCGAATCGCGTCGGGTGCCCCGAGGAGATCGGTGCGTCCCGGCGGTCGGGTGCCGAGGACGAACCCTCGGATTGCCATGCCGACCGGATCATCGATCGGGCACCATCCGGCCGTGAGGCCGTCGAGCGTCTCGGCGACGAGATCGACATGTCGGGCCCAGTGGTATCCCACGCCCCGCTCATCGCGAAAGCCACGTTGATCATCGCTGAACCACCCGGGCAGGGAGCCGTTGACCAACGTGGCCCACGGTTCGATGCCCACGTCGCGTGCGGTTTCGAAAACGTGACGGTAGTGGTCGAGCGCATCGCGATCGATCCGCCCTGGCTCGGGTTCGATCCGGGCCCACTCGACCGTGATTCGCTGATGGGTCAATCCGACCGAAGCGAGGAGTCCCAGGTCGTCGGCGTAGTTGGTGGCGAAGCCGCTGCCGTCGGCGGATCGGGGTACGCGTCGCTTGGTCTCCCAGAGCCACCAGTCAGCGGTAGGAGCCGCGCCCTCGGCCCCGACGGAGCTCGCCGTGGTCCCCCACCAAAATGGTTGATCGGGAGCTGGTGGATCGCTCGGGCGGTTCGGGTCGCCGACGCCCTGCTCAGCTATAGGTGAACCCACCGTTGTTGAACACGACGCGATCGCCGACGACGGTCTGGAAGATGGCCGTGCCGTCGCCGTCGTCCCAGATCTTGATGTCGAGCGTGTCGCCGGGCATCACCGGCTGCGAGAAGCGGCCGCCCATGGATTTGAAGCGGGTGGGATCGCTGTCGCACAACGTGTGCAGCAAGGCTCGGCCGGTGAACCCGTAGGTGCACAGCCCGTGCAGGATCGGCTTCTCGAAGCCGGCGCCGGCGGCGAAGTTCTTGTCGCTGTGGAGCGGATTGCGATCGCCGTTCAGGCGATACAGCAGTGCCTGATCCGGGCGGGTGGGGTAGCTCACCACGTGATCGGGGTCGCGGTCGGGGGCAACGTTGGCGGGCGCGACCTTCTCGCGCTCGAGGCCCC
>CBESNZ010000217.1:0-5950 GCA_965531045.1 uncultured Acidimicrobiales bacterium | reverse complement strand
ACGCCGTGACCCCGGGACCGACGGCAACCGCTCCACTATTGGCCTACCTTTCGGCGCAGCCGGCCGGAATCGACGGGCATGCCGTCGACCTCGACCTTGCCCGCCTCACCGAGCCCGACGAGGTTGCATCGATCGTGGCATTGCTGGCCTCGGATCAGTCCTCCAGCATTACCGGCACCTGCGTGCGCTCGAACATTCGGGCGGCCAGCAAACGCCCGACCTAGTTCGGGCCGGGACCGCGCCACTGCTCGGCGCCGTCCATTTTGGCGGCAGAGGGCCACGGGGACACCGATTCGTTGCCATGTTCCGGCAAACGACCCGCGAACGGTTCCCGGTGAACGTGCCCCGGCAGTAGCCAGTGTGGCTCAACGTGACGTACCCTTGCCGGATGACCTGTTCGGACGTGACCTCCGTGTCGCACGATGTTGATGAGCGTACGCCGCACCATCTCACGCCACAGCAGGCAAGGCATTTCGATGCCTTTGGGTACGTCGTGGTCAAGGGTCTGTTGGCCGACGACATCGACCAAATCTCGCAAGCCTTCGATGCGGTGATGGCAAACCCCGAGGTCGGCGCCGCGCAGCTCCAATACGACGAGGGCGCCGAATCCGACCGGGTCATGGTTCCATCGGTGCTCGACTGCCACCCCGACCTTGTCGCCATCAAGTCCGATCCCCGGCTCATCGGCATCGTCGAGAGCCTGATTGGACCCGACTGGGGCTACGCCGAGAGCGACGGCAACATTCTCAACTGCGAGACCACCTGGCATCGCGACACGTACGGTGCCCCGCTCAAGCAGTTCCACCTGAAGCTGCTGTTCTACCTGGATCCGCTCGTCGCCGACACCGGTGCGCTTCGGGTCATTCCCGGTACCCAGTTTCATGGCCAGTCGTTCGTCAAAGCCGTCCTTGCCGGTCACGGTTTTCCCGACCGTATGCACGAGACCTTTGGGGTCACCTCCGCCGACGTTCCGTCGACCGCGCTCGCGACCGAGCCGGGCGACGCAATCGTCCTGAACTTTCGAACGCTGCACGCCAGCTTCAACGGGCGCCCCGACCGCCGGTTGTTTACCGTGAACTACAAAGAACCTGGGGAACCCCCGACATGATGCTGAACATCGACCTCGAGGTCACCAACCGCTGCAACGCGACGTGCAACTTCTGCCCTCGCGATCAGACACCGCACGAGGGCCTCATGAGTCCCGAGGTGTTCGACGCCAGTCTTGCCCACGCGGTCACGCTTCGAGATCACGGCCGGGCCATCCTCGACGCCGAGATGCTCATCACCCTCTGCGGGCTCGGCGAGCCGCTCATCAACAAGCACACCCCAAGTTGGGTCAAGCGGGTCCGGGACCAAGACATCAAATGCGGCATGTCCAGCAATGCAGCGCTGCTCAACGAAAAGCGCGGCAGCGAGTTGCTCGAAGCTGGCCTGCAGCAGATCAATATCAACATCTCCGACCTCGACGACGAATACGAACGCATTTATGACCTGCCGTTCGAACGAACGCGCGACAACATCGTCGCCTTCGCCGAAATGGCCAAAGGCACATGCGAGGTCCACATCGTCCTCGTCAATCATCGCGACGACCCCGATCACGTCAATCGCATGAAGGATTACTGGCGCGGATTCGGCATCGATGACTTCATCGTCTTCGGCATCATGAACCGCGGCGGTGCACTCGAGGTCGACCATATGCAGTACGAGCAGTTCGAGGAGTACGCCCACGCGATCCGCACGCTTGCCGAGCGTCCCGAACAGACCCTGTGTGCCGCTCCGTTCTGGTCGATGTTCGTCGGATACGACGGCGAGCACTACCTGTGCTGTTCGGACTGGCGTAAAGAGGCTCCGCTCGGCAGTGTATTCGACAACAACTTCACCGACGTCATGACGGCGAAACTCGAGCTCGTCGAAAGCCGCAACTTGGTCTGCAAGGGCTGCAACCTCGACCCCGTGAACCAGCTCACCGAGACGCTCCAAGCCGTCAACGCCGGCGAGCTCGACCAATCCGACCTCAACCGCGTGTTGGGCGGCTTCAAGGGCGGCACCGACCTCGTCCTCGGCATGACCTCCAAATTGCGCGACGCTGGCGTCGACCTCGGCCCCGGGCTCACCCGCCGGCCGAGCATTCCCCTCACCATCGAATAGCCGCCCGCCCAAACGCACTGTCTCCGATACCGCGCGTTCGCGCACCATCTCCGATACCGCGCGTTGATCCGCGCCTTCGGTCTCCAGCGCACCATCTCCGATACCGCGCGTTCGGTCAGATCGCACTATCTCCGATACCGGACTATACGTCCAAGCGCGCGGTCTCCGATACCGCGCGTTGGGACGCCCTAGCGAGGGACGAGCTCGGGATAGTGCTTCTTGACGATGTCCGGGTAGCTCCGGACGAAGTAATTCCAGATCTGCTCGCCGTAGGTATCGGGACGATGCGGCGAAGACATGTCGGCGACACCAGCGTCGGTTTCGGCGGCCTGGGCCATGAAGCCAGCGTTGGCATGGCGGGGACTGGCGGCAACGGCTTCGGCGAACCGGTGATCAAGCGTCAGGGCTGTGAGCGGGGTGTCGACCGGCGGGCCAAGAAAGAAGCCGGCGCTAAAGCGTTCCTCCTCCGTGATTACTCGGTGCGGTGTGGCCACAAAGTAGTTGCCGGTCAGCGCTTGGAGCATCTCGCCGAGGTTGATCACGAAGGCGTCGGACACAACCGGCACCGGGATCCATTGACCGGTCGGGCTCTGCACCTCGAGGCCGGGTGTCTCATCGGTCATCAACAACGTGAGGAATCCGGTGTCATGGTGCCCGTTCACTCCGGCAGCTCCGGGCGGCGTCGGAGGGTAGTGGATGAGCTTCGTGAGTGACATCGACGCTGGCCCGAAAAGTCCCGGCAGGCGGGCTCCATCGAGGCCGAGTCCCAAACCGAGCACGGCCAGCAGCTCGTGCCCCACCGATTGCGTCTGGGAAATCCAGCGTTCGATGACGTCGCGGTGTCCGGGCACAACATCATCGGGCAGCCATTGATTGGGTCCGAGCAAGCGGAGGTAGGGAGGAACTGCGTCGGACGCGCGAGCAGGCAGGTCGCTCCAGAGATCGATCTGCTCACGAATGTCGGGGCGGTTGTTCGTGGACTCTGATCCCACGTGCTCCCAACCCCGGAAATGGCGGCTGTGGCGTTTGTCGATCACGGACTTGACCTCGGTTGGCAGCGCAAAGAGGTCGCGCATCGTGGCGAAGAGCGATGACGACACGGCCGGATCGACCCCATGGTTCACGAGGACGAAAAAGCCGACGTTGTGACAGATCGAGCAAACCTCTTCGGCGAACGACATGGCGCCCGACGCGTCGGCTTTCGTCCACCGTTCGAAGTCGACGATCGGGATCTCGGAGAACGACACGGTCGTAGCGTCCATGTCGCCGATGCTACCCGGCGTCAAAGTCCGAGAGCAGCCCCGCCGCCAAACGCGCGGTATCGGAGACCGCGCGCTCCGCCGCCGAACGCGCGGTATCGGAGACCGCGCGCTCCGCCGCCAAACGCGCGGTATCGGAGACTGCGCGCTGAGACTGCGCGCTCCGCCGCCGAACGCGCGGTATCGGAGACTGCGCGCTCCGCCGCCGAACGCGCGGTATCGGAGACTGCGCGCTGAGACCGCGCGCTCCGCCGCCGAACGCGCGGTATCGGAGACCGCGCGCTTTAGGTCGGCTGGCGACTGGCGTCGAGTATCGCCTCGGCCCACAGCTCGTAACCCGCATCGTTCGGATGAAACCCGTCTTTCGCTGCCTTCCCTCGCCATGAGGTCAGCCGGGCGGCGAGGTCTGCGACGGCACGTTCATTGCGCTGCGCCTCGGCGCGCAGATGCCGATTGAAGCGCTTGGCCATGATGCTGCCGGCGGCCGGCACGGTCACCACAATCGTCTGCTCGGGCAACGCGTCGAGCAGCTCGGAGAGCTCGGCTTTGGTTTGTGAGAATCGGCCCGATCGCAGCAGGTCATTGCTCCCGACCGTGCACACCGCCAATCGGGGGGTCACCGCGGCGGCGTGGAACGCCGGGATCTGGACATTGAGGACGTCGGCGATACGGGCGCCCGAACGTGAAAGGTTGAGAACCGGCAGCCGCCGACCGTCTCCCATGGCCTCGGCCACGAGCCCGACATACCCGCGACACGGGTCGCTGGCACCAATCCCCTGCGCCAGCGAGTCACCGAACGCCACCAAGGTCGGACCCGATCCCGGCAACGCCGTCTCGGTGAGGGCGGCCTCGGCCTCGGAGCGCCAGTGCGTCGAGAAATCGGCTATCTGATGGCGCGTCGTACGCACCCCCGGCACGACGCGACTCAGCACCCGCACGGCCCGTCCGGGTTCGCTCGGTTCCAACGCTTCGGCGACGAGGGGATTCACCCCGCGATGGTCGACGGATGCCCAAGGGACCTTTAGGTACACTCGGCCGGTTCGAACGACTACCGGTCGGCGTCGATACGACGCAAGATGTGCGGTTGAAACCATCGGCCGTATTTCGCCTGCACTTCTGGCAGCGCCCAGTCGTCTCCGGTCACGGTGCCCCGACAGTCGTCGACACCACACGCACAATCGAGCGAGTACGTCGATGTTCGAGCCATCGCATAGTCATGGCACAGCTCCTCCCCTGCACCAATCGCTCGTATCGCCACGTAGGTGACCTGCCCGTCGAAGCCGACGTTGGCATCGCACGAGTGGTTCATCATCACGGTGTAGCGGTCGATTTCGTCGACGGTGCGCGGCGCCAAGAACACGTCATCGTGAATCTGCAATGCGAAGTCGCCCACCTCTGCGGTGAGCCGCTCCATCTCGATCGTGTCGACCACGTGACCAACCTTCACGGCGATGATCTCGCCGGCAACGATCGGTTCGACGGCAAACAGACCGCGGCCGCCGAGTGGGCTGGTCTGGACCGTGGTCTTGGGAGAGCGCCACACGCCGATCGGTTCAGTCATCGGTGCGACCGTATCGTGATTGGCCGCGGCGACGCCGACCGCTACGCACCACGAGCTTTGACGTCCCCGCCCACCGCTGCGACGCTGGGGCCATGCCCGCCGACGACCATCGATTGACCACCGCCGAAGTCGCGCAGTTCGTGGCCAACGGATACCTCCGGTTCGATGCCTTGGTGCCCGACGACGTCAACCAGGCGGTCATCGCCGAGATCCCACGCGTGCTCGACGCCAAGTACGCCAACATCCTGGGAACGCCACAACCCGAAGGCGTGACGATTCCCGACACCGGAACGCCGTACCTCGATTGCTACGACCCCGGCACCGGGCTCGGCCAGTACCTGGCGCGGCCCGAAGTGCAGGGCATCGTCGAGTCGTTGGTGGGGCTCACCGCCATGTTCGATCACGACTTCGTCCACCACCTTCCCGCAGGTCATGGCGACCAGCAGAACCTGCATGTCGATGCCATCGTCGACACCGCCGAGCCGGGGTTCGACATCCAGCTCTTCTACTTCCCCGCCGGTGTCGCAGAGGGCGCCGGAGGCACCCGTTTCGTGCCCGGCACCCACCTGCGCAAAGCTCGGGCCGAAGGGGTGAGCCGCTACCAACACATCGTCGGCGACGAGTTCTTCGTCGGCCCGCCCGGCACCGTGTTGGTGTTTCACCACGGCATGTGGCACGCCGGCCAACGCAACCCGAGCGACAACGATCGGTGGCTGTACAAGATCCGGCTCAATCCCGTCGAGTCGCAGCAGCGACGCTGGAACACCGACGACTGGGACGCGCTCCGTAGCGGCGTCGACGACCACGTCTTCGCCAACGCTCGCACCGACTCGATCGCCGCGATCTTGCGCAAACGGCATCCGTGGCAGAGCGGACACGACTACCGGTACGACCTCGTCAAACGGGCTCGGCTCTGGCGCCACCTCACCGACGACGACTCGTTCGATGTCGACTACTACCTCACCCGCTTGGAGGGTCGCAC
>CBESNZ010000216.1:0-5951 GCA_965531045.1 uncultured Acidimicrobiales bacterium | reverse complement strand
ATCATCGAACTCAATGCATGCGTCACCTCAGGAGCCCGCGGGGCCACCCAGAAGGCCCAGGCTGCCTAGCTCGGCCAGTGCCCGACCAGTGCGGCGATATTTCGCCGTAGAACCTCAGCGGTCCGTTCGTACACGTCTCGCGCCGATCCTGCCGGATCCGCAATTTCTTCCGCGGCCCGCCCGGGAATCCGTCCGCTGGCCCGTTGGTCGTTGAGCCGACCCACCCAGTTGACCGAAGACTCCCCCGGCCGCCGGCCGGCCCGCTCCGCCAGGCGAACGACCTCGGGGAGCAGAAACGTACGCTCGGCCGCGGCGCCGTCGTAGGCATGCACGCCGAAGGCATGCTCTCGCGTCATGGCGACCACCAGCGTGGCGTCGGCAACCATCGTTGCGTCGAGCCGGCGACTGTGGTGAACGAGTCCGACCTGCCAGTCGGCGAGCACGTCGACGGCATGGCCGGTTGCCGGGCGGCCACCCCAGCCGAGCGTTCCCGCCGAGAGCGCACGGACGCGTAGATCCCGCTCCGCTGCTGCGGCGTGCCACAGTGCCTCCGCCATCGGCGAACGGCACGTGTTTCCGGTACAGACAAACAACACGTCGATACCCCAAGCTACCCGGCAACGGACGAGTGCTTTCACTCATGACCCTCGTCTTTTCGGCCGATAGAGGGAGGAGCTCGATGACCAGCAGAAGGGCGAACGATGACAGTTTCCGGCCGACGCGCTGCTGACCGCGTCAACGAACGGCTCGTCATGTCGCCGTTCATCGTGGCCAGCGCCGGCTTGGTTGGAACCATGGTCGCGTTCTTCGTCGTCCCGAACATCCACCAAGATGTGAAATTCGCCGGTCCGTTGATTGGCCTGACCGGCGTGTTGGTGAGCCTTGTCGCCGGCGTGGCGGCAGCGGTGCAACGAACGGTTGGACGCTCCACGCACGAACATCTGCTTCGAAGCGAACATCTGGCCAACCACGACGCGCTGACCGGTCTCCCCAACCGCACCGGGTTGATGGATCATCTCGATCGGGCCATTCGGGACATGGAGCGGGACAACACCTCGCTCGGCGTCTTGTTTCTCGACCTCAATCGCTTCAAGGTCATCAACGACACGATGGGCCACGAGGCGGGCGACGTGCTGCTGCGCGAGGTCGCCCAACGCCTGGCCCAGGCGGTCCGGGCCAGCGACGTCGTCGCGCGCTTCGGTGGCGACGAATTCGTCGCCGTGTGCGGCGGACTGCTCACAACGGACTCGCTGGTGCAGATCGCCCGACAGATACTGAAGAGTTTTGAAGAACCGTTGTCGCTGGACGGTTCGGACATGGTCATGTCGACGAGCATCGGCATCGCCCACGCCAGCAAAACCAACCCACGCACCGCGGAGGAGTTGGTACGCGATGCCGACGCCGCGATGTACCGGGCGAAGCGGTCGGGAACCGGTTTTGCCGTCTTCGACGAGAAGCAGCGCGCCAATGCGCTCTCGAAGCTCGATACCGAACAGGCCCTGCGCCACGCACTCGAAGCCGCGGAACTCTCCGTCTTCTACCAACCGATCCTCGACACCAACACGAGGCAACTCGTCTCGCTCGAGGCCCTCGTACGGTGGGACCGCCCCGGGCACGGCTTCGTCGGCCCCGACCTATTCCTGTCGGTCGCCGAAGAAGCGGGGCTCATGGTTCCGCTCGGCGATCTGGTGTTACGGGAGGCAGCGGCTCAGGCCGCGATCTGGCAACACGCCTATTGGCACGACACCGACATCACCGTCTCGGTCAACGTCGCCGAACGGCAGCTCATCGACGTGACCTTCGTGCACGAGGTGCAGAAGGTACTGAAGTGGGCAGGGATCAAGCCCGAGTCCTTGATCATCGAAATCACCGAGGACACGATCATCGATCACCTCGACAGCGCCCTCGCCGTTCTCTACAACCTGAAGGAGCTCGGCGTGCGTTTGGCCATCGACGACTTCGGGACCGGCCGATCGTCGTTGTCGTATGTCAAGCGGCTCGACATGGTCGACTATCTGAAAATCGACAAGTCCTTCGTCGATGGGATCACCGAATCGCCCGTCGACCGAGCCATCATCGAGGCCATCGTCAAGCTCGGCCATGCCGCCGAACTCACCATCATCGCCGAGGGCGTGGAAACCGCCGAACAACACGCTGCGCTCGCCGAACTCGGCGTCGAACGCGTGCAGGGATTCCTGTTCGAGAAGCCGCTCAGCCCCGATCAGCTCGAGACGCAGTTCAAGAACCGCCTCACCGGGGATGCAGCCGCCAGCTGATCACCGTCCCCGTTTGGCGACACGGGGCTGAAGGCGGCAATGATGGCCCCGTATGGGACCGATGTCGGGTGTAAACGTTGTTGAACTGGGTGTCTGGGTAGCCGGCCCCGCCGCGGGTGGGGTACTGGCCGACTGGGGTGCCGACGTCATCAAGATCGAGCCGCCCGAGGGGGACCCGGCCCGAACCTTTCAACGCATGTTGGGCGGCGACATGCCCACCAACCCACCGTTCGAGCTCGACAATCGGTCAAAGCGCAGCATCGTTCTCGACCTGAGCGACGAGGCCGGCCTGGCGGTCGCCCTCGAGTTGCTCGACCAGGCCGACGTCTTCATCACCAACGTCCGACCCGACGCGCTCGCACGGCTCGGACTCGACTACGACACACTCCACGAACGCAACCCGAAGCTGATCTACGGCCACATAACGGGCTACGGGCTGGAGGGCCCCGACGCGAACCGGGCCGCCTACGACATCGCCGCGTTCTGGGCCCGTAGCGGCATCGCCAGCCTGCTCACCCCAGCCGGCGAGAACCCGCCGTTCCAGCGCGGCGGTATGGGCGATCATTCAACCGGACTCAGCTTGGCCGGTGCGGTTTCTGCGGCCTTGTACGCCCGCGAGAAATCAGGCAGCGGGCAACTCGTGTCCACGTCGCTGCTCCGGCAAGGGGTGTACACCATCAGCTTCGACCTCAACCTGACGCTGATGTGGGGGCAGTGCCCACAGGTCGGGCAACGCGAGGCGATGGGCAATCCCTCCGTCAACAACTATGCCACCGCCGATGGTCGTCGCTTCTGGATCGTCGGCCTCGAGGGAGTGCGGCACTGGCCGCCGATCGCCCGGGTTGTCGGGCATCCCGAATGGCTCGAGGACGAGCGGTTCGCCGACCCCCGATCGCGCGCCATGAACGCGTCGACCCTCATCGGCTTGCTCGATGAAGCCTTTGCCACCAAGACACTCGACGAGTGGGCCGAACTCTTCGAGACCGAGCCCGACTTCTTCTGGGCGCCGGTCAACAGCCCCGATGATCTGCTGGCCGACCCCCAGTTCCACGCATCGGGCGCCCTCGTCGACGTGCCGGACAAGGTGTCGAGCACGACGATGATCAGCACCCCGGCCGACTTCTCCGAAACCAGTTGGGCGCCCCGGATGACCGCGCCCGATCTCGGCGAGCACACCGAGGAAATCCTCCGGGAACTCGGGCGTACCGATGAACAGATTCTTGCCTTCTTGCCCGCCGGCAACGACTAGCCTGACGATCACGGCACATCTTCAACCACGGGAGCCCGCGTGAACGCGTACATTCTGATCCAGACCGAGGTCGGCAAGGCGTCCGAGGTGGCCGAACAGATTCGTGTGATCGAGGGCGTGGTTTCCGCTGACGTGCTCACCTCGCCGTACGACATCATCGCCCACACCGAAGCCGCCAACGTCGACGAACTCGGCCGGATGGTCATGAGCCGCATTCAGATGATCGCGGGCATCACCCGAACAACGACGTGCCCCGTCGTCAACCTGTAGCGCGGCACGTCCCTACAATGCGGCCACTTGGGCGGCGTTGAAAACCGAACGCAACGCAAGACCCGCCAGAAACAGGCTTCCACCGCCGTAGAGCAGATAGCGGTGCGGTTCGAGCTGCTGGCGATAGCTGTAGATGATCCCGACGACCGTCAACGCGACGAAGCCGTAGAACAGATGCACGCCACTGGCCTCGATACCCGACGACTGTTGATAGGCCACGCCCAAGGCCACCTGCACGGCGATTGCGACCTCGGCGACCGCGATGGCAAGCCACAACGCGCGCTGTCGCACTACCTCGTACCGGTGGGCCGTGAGCGACCAAGCGCCGACGACGAGATTCGACATGACGACGAACCAGCCCAGGGCGACGTGGAGATCACGCATCGAGCCCGCCTACTCGCCGGTGGGTCGCGCCGAAGACACGGCGCCGAAGAGCGACTCGGCGAAGTCGCCGACACGGTCGACATAGTCACGGCCGTGCTCGCCGGTCGGCACCGCTGGGTCGTGGGCGATGAACCACTCGGTGCCGAAGGTACCCGTGAATTGTTCGAGCGGCATCGCGAGGAAGAACGCGTCCGGCGGGATCTGACTTGCGTGGGCAACCATGGCCGATCGCTTTTTTTCGACGACTGAGCTGACATCGATGGCGTGCGTGATGATGCGCTGTGGCGAGCCGAACGCTTCGCCGAGGCTCGCCCTGCGGTCGAGCAGCTCCTGATCGGCGAATCCGGCTTCGACCGCCGCGTCCATGCTGGCTGCGATCGCGTCTCGATTCATGGTCGACTCGAAGACCGCAGGGGTTTGCGCGAGTCGCGCTGCGGCCGAGCCGATGCGATGCACTTGGATGTGATCGGGATGTCCATATCCGCCGTGGTCGTCGTAGATCGTCAGCACGTCCGCCGACTCGTCGGTGAGGATGGCGCCAAGTCGGCCGACGGCCTCATCGGTGTCGGCTTGCCAGAAGCACGACGGATCGTCGTTCGTGGGTTCGCCGATCATGCCCGAGTCCCGATAGCCCAGGAACTCGACCCGGTGCACGCCGAGGATCTCGGCCGAGCGCTGCACCTCGGTTCGACGACGATCGCCAAGGGCCTCCCCCTCGGCCAACACGCCCTCGACCGGTTCGCCACACTCGCCGCCGGTCGCCACCACGAGGACGACCCGATGGCCGGCGGCAGAAGCCATCGCCATCGTGCCGCCAGTGGCGATGCACTCGTCGTCGGGATGGGCGTGAAAGAAGACCGCGGTGGCCATTTAGGCAATCGCTCCGGATTCGCGCAGCGATGCCAACCGTTCGGCATCGAAGCCCCAGTCGGCGAGCACCGCATCGGTGTGTTGGCCGGCGTGAGCGGGGGGCAGGTCGAGTTTCGGCGGCGTGCGGCTGAAGCGGGGTGCCGGCGCCGGCTGCAGCACTCCATGCACGGTCTTGAAGGTTTCGCGCTGCGCGTTGTGCGGGTGATCTGCGACCTCCGAAGCCGACAGCACGGGAGCGAAGCAGATATCGGTGTGCTCCATGATGTCGCACCACTCGTCACGGGTCTTCGTCCTGAAGATCTCGGTGAGTCGGACCTTCAGCGCAGCCCAGCCGGCCCGGTCCATCTGATGCGGCATCTCCGTACCTTCGTCCGCAGCGGCGATGCCGGTCTTTTCCAGGAGAAGCGCATAGAACTGTGGCTCTATCGATCCGATCGACACGTATTCGCCATCGCTGCATTCGTACACGTCGTAGAACGGTGCGCCGGTGTCGAGCATGTTGACACCTCGTTCGTCGGTCCAGATGCCCATGGCCCGAAAGCCATAGATGAACGTGGTGAGGAGGGCGGCGCCATCGACCATTGCGGCATCGACGACCTGCCCCTCTCCGGACTGACGAGCCTCGAGCACACCACAGACCAGGCCAAAGGCGAGCAGCAAGCCGCCCCCGCCGAAGTCACCCACGAGGTTCAATGGCGGAACCGGGGCCTCCCCTTCGCGACCGATCATGCTGAGCGCTCCCGACAGCGCGATGTAGTTGATGTCGTGGCCGGCGGCGTTTGCGTAGGGACCGTCCTGTCCCCAACCGGTCATTCGTCCGTAGACGAGCTTGGGGTTGCGGGCCTGGCAATCGTGGGGACCGATGCCGAGCCGCTCTGCGACGCCGGGCCGGAACCCTTCGA
>CBESNZ010000215.1:0-5979 GCA_965531045.1 uncultured Acidimicrobiales bacterium | reverse complement strand
CCTGTGCTCGTGACGGGCTCGGTGAACCCGGCCACGTCGTCTGAGGAGCATGAGCTCAGGGTGACGAGCAGTGCGATCGCAAGACGCGTCGAGGCAAGGCGGATTCGGGAAAGGCGGATTCGGGAAAGGCGAATGGCGCAGCTCATGCCACTACATCGGCCGGTCGCCGGCTTTGGTGAACGAAGGAAGCCCCGACGCGACCGTCCCGTTCGCCGACCCTCAGGAGTCCACGATGCCGGCCCGGATGGCCGAGACGACCTCGGGCGGTACCTCGCGCATCCCGTGGGCGTCGGCCGCGTGGGCGGCAGCCGCCGCCAGTACCTCGTCCTCGGTCGCTCCTGTGACCACGCCGTCGCAGCCATCGACGACCGTTGCACACGCAAACTTCTTCATGATCTCTCCTGGTTCTCTTTCTGGGTGATCCTAAGGTTGTCAGGAGGAAGCGTCAGCTCGGTCGGGCCATCGCCGTCGCTTGCTCGTCGGTGAGTTCCATGTCGTGCACCGACTTCGCATGCTGCTGGGCTTCGGCGACGACGTCGTCGATTCCTTCGCCCCGCAACACGGTCCCGCAAGGGCATTCGATGAGTTGACCGGACATCTGCGTCCTCCTCTGTGCGACGATACGAAGACGGTATTGCACAAAGATTGGTGATTTCTTGTCGACGCTTGCTCCGGTGAATGTTTTTCTCACGGGTCCGTTGACGGTCAGTGGCCCGGCCGGCTCGTTCGGGGAGGCAGCGTTGCCTGGCAACCAGGCCCGGATCGCACTGGCGGCACTCGTCCACGAGCGGGTCCCACTTGACCGCGACCGCCTCGCCGACATCGTCTGGAGCGAGGATCTGCCCGACGGATGGAGTGGCTCGCTCAGTGCGATGATCAGTAAGACCCGCAGTCTTTTGACCCGTTGTGGGCTCGACGCAAAGTCGATCTTGATCTCCACGGCCGGGTCGTACGCAATGAGCCTTCCTCCCGGCAGCTGGGTCGATTTGGAGGACGCAATTCGCCGCCTCGATCGGGCCGAGGGAGAGGTGCGTCACGGCAACATTCCCGGCGCCCTTCCCGATGCGACGGTGGCGTCGTCCATACTTCGCCGCCCGTTCCTGCGGGGATCCGAAGGGGCCTGGATCGACGAGGTCCGGCGCCGCAACGACGCTGCCCTCTACCGGTGCTACGAGGTCCTCGCCGAAGGATGGAGCGCACAAGGCCACCATCGCCTTGCCATCGCGCTCGCCGAACGGGCCATCGCGCTCGATCCGCTGCACGAGACCGGGTACCGCTTGTTGATGGAGGCCGAGTTGGCCCGGGGCGACAGCATCGCCGCGCTCCAGGCCTTCGACCGATGTGAGCGAATCGTGATGACGGAGTTCGGCGCGTCGCCGTCGCAGCGCACCATCGACGTCGCCGACCGCGCCCGCAGACCCTGACGGGCCTTCCGAGATTTTGACAACGTCCACAGCGGGGGCAAGCTGCACGCAAGCAACCCACGGGAGCGTCATGGCCACGGGCCGTACCTACAGCCTCATCTCCGCCGACGGGCACTTCAATGAGCCCGGTGATCTCTGGACGAGCCGGGTGGCATCGAAGTTCCTCGACGACGTCCCTCGCATCGAATCGTTCGAGCAGGGCGATGCCTGGGTGATGGAGGCCGCGCCCGAACCGCGTGCTTTCGGTTGGGGCGCCTGCGCCGGGCGGCCGCCCACCGAGCACGGCCAGTGGTGTCGTTTCGAGGACATCAACCCGGGCAGCTACCAGCCCGCAGCCAGAGTCGAGGAGATGGAGGCTGACGGCATCGACGCCGAGGTGTTGTTTCCGAGCGGCATCCACCAATGGGTGACCGCAGCGCCCGGCGACGACCTGCACCTCGCAATGGTGCGGGCCTACAACGACTTCGTCTCGGAGTTCTGTGCCCACGATCCCGATCGGCTCGGAGGCGTAGCGATGTTGCCGAGTCGTGGTGCGGCATCCACGCTGGCCGAGCTTGAGCGAGTGCTGGAAATGCCCGGCTTCGTTGCCCTGCTGCTCAAGTGTTATCCGAACGGCACGCTCGACATCGAAGCCGAGGACGACGCGGTGTGGGAACGCATCGAGGCATCGGGGCTCCCGCTCACCATCCACGTGAGCCTGAACGCCACGATGCCGACGCCGATCAAGGCGCAGGGTCTTCCCGGCACGGTGCACTTCTACGACGCACCGGGGCGGATCCTGCAGTTCATCTTCAGCGGGGTACTCGACCGCTTCCCGGGACTCACGATCCCGCTCACCGAAACCGACTGCGGTTGGCTTCCGTACTTCGCCGAGCAGGCCGACGACAACTATCTCCGCCACAAGGATTCGTCACTGCGCGATCAACGCCTCCCGATGTTGCCGAGCGAGTACATGGCGAAGCACTTTCCGGCCACGTTCATCAACGACACCTACGCGATCGCCAACCGGCATCGCATCGGCGTCGAGCAGATGATGTGGTCGAACGACTACCCGCACATCACGTCGGACTGGCCGTACTCGTGGAAAACGATCAAGGCGGCATTCGCCGACGTTCCGGTCGACGAGAAGCATGCGATCCTCTGCGGAAACGCCCAACGCATCTACGGATTCGGTCGATGAACCTCACGCCGTGGACTGACCTCACCAGATTCGACGACCGGGTCGTCGTCATCACGGGCGCCGGAAACGGCATCGGGGCGGCGTGTGCCCGCAGGTTCGCCGAGGGTGGCGCCCAGCTGATCCTCGCCGACATCGACGATGACGCGGTGGCGTCCACCGCCGGCGCACTGCCCGGCGCGGTGCCGCTTACCATCGACCTCACGGCCGAGGACGCTCCGGACACGGTCGTGGCCCGAGCGCTCGAGTTCGGAAGCGTCGACGTGCTGGTCAACGCCGCCGGGATCTTCCCGCACCGCCCAACGCTCGAGCTCGCATGGAGCGAGTGGGACGCGGTCATGGCCTTGAATCTTCGTGCCGGTTTCACGCTGGCGCAGGCATGTGGTCGGGTGATGGTCACGCAGGAGAGCGGTGCGATCGTGAACGTGGCATCGGCGGGCGCCGCGCAACCCCGCCGGGACATGGCGGCGTACGCAACGTCGAAGGGCGGTGTCATCTCGCTGACACGCGCCTTGGCGTTGGACCTCGGACCACACGTGCGGGTCAACGCCGTGTCACCCGGACCGATCACCGACACCACCGGGGCTCGGCTCGGCATGCCGAGCGATCAGGAAGAGGCGGACGCGGCCATCGCCGCCTACGGGGATCAACTTCCGCTGCAACGCACCGGCCGCGCCGATGAAGTGGCGCAACTGATTCGCTTCCTCGCATCCGATGCCGCCAGCTTCATCACCGGAGAAGTAGTCGCCATCGATGGCGGCCGGGCGCTCATCTGACCGGGTGGCGAGCCCTCAGCGAAGGTCTTCGCTCGAGGCGATGCCGCTCGACTCGACGAACTCCACGAGCGCCGCCACCGGCTCTGCGTCAGGGGTGCGTCGCGGTGGGCGGGGCCAGCCGCCCGGGGCGCCCAAGGCCCGCAATGCCGCTTTGGTTCCGACGACGCCGCCTGCCGCCTGGGTCAGGCGGAACAGACGAATCGTGTCGCCGAACGCTCGGGAGAGCCCTTCGAAATCTTGCCGATTCCACGCATCGCTAACCGAAACGCAGAGCTTTGGCGCCAGGTTTCCTTCGGAGCTGAGGTATCCGTTCGCGCCGAGCGCCAAGGCGGTCAACGCGTGCATCGGCCCGCCGACGTGGAGTTCGACGCGACGAGCGACGGCGTCGGCAACCGCCGCCAAATAGCCGATGTCGGGGTTCGTCACGTTGACACCGATCACGTGATCGTGCCGGCCGACGACCTCGGCCAACAGTTCGACCGGATACCGATAACCGACCGATTGGTGGGTGGAGATCACAACGGGACAGGACACGGACCCGAGCACCGTTTCGAGGTACGAGGCAAGTTCTTCTCGGCGGGGAACATAGCCATGCCCCATGTCGAGGGAGTACAGCTGCATGGCGTCGAGTCCGACGGCAGCACAGTCGGCGCCGAGTTCGATCGCCTCCGAGGCCGTGCGCGGCTCCACGCCCATGACCCGCACCGGCACGATGCCCGACAGCTCTTCGCCGGCGATCTCCATGACGCGGCGGCGCTCGGCTCGCGAAAGCGTGTAGCCCTCACCGCTTCCGCTTCCGGCGACGTACACGCCGATCCCGCTGCGTCCGAGCCGTTGCAGGTGTGCCCGCAGTGCCGCTTCGTCGAGATCGCCTGCGGCGGTGAACGGCGTCAGGCTGATGACATAGGTGCTGGCCAAGCCGTCCATCTCGTCATCCCTTCGCGTGCCCGGAAGCGACCAACCGGTCGGACTCGCAACCGTAATTGGCGTTTCGTTCCCGGTGCACGACCACCGAGGTCGAAGGCGAATCAGCGAGACCGACTACGGGCAGGTGACGGAAACGCTCGATTCGACTTGGTCGCCGGCTTCGCTCTCGATCAAGCCGTCGTACGTCACGGTATTTCCGTCGATGGCGAGGCCTTCGGCCGCGCCAACGAGCGTCACGATGAATTGGCCATCAGGGGTGATGATGAAGACCGAACCAAGCCAGTCCTCGGGTCCGCCGCTCATGTCGATGGAAAGTTGAAGCTCTTCGCCCCCGAGCCGGTTGATCACCACGTCCAGTTCGCTCGGCGACACGGTGCAGTCCACGCTCTGGGCGCCGCTGAACGGGAACGTGTAGGTCGTGCCATCGACCACGGCGGTCGGATCGCTGCCGTCGCCTGCGACTGCGCAGTTGACGGTGATCAGAACATCGACTTCCTGTGTGCTGGCGAGGTCGAAGTCCTCCATCCGGTCAGCGGTGCCTTCATAACTCAGGGCCCCGCCCCCGACGCCGAGCGTTCCGGAAGTCTGGGCAAACACGATGCTGTACTGCACGATGTCTCCTCCGGCCTTGGTGAAGATGACCTGCCCGCTCCAACGATCACCGTCGCGCCCGGCCTGGATGCTGAGGTCCTGTCCATCGGGCGTCTGAAAGTTCACCTGGATGGCGTCGCTGCCGATCTCGCAGGTGTAGAAGATCGACCCCACAGATTCGTAGACGATGCGCTCGCCGTCCACCTCGGCGTACGCCGTGCCAGGGTCCGTTGTCAACGTCGGCTCGTCCGTTGCGATGACGCCGCCGATCGCGCCGGAACCGCTCTCGTCGGTGGGGGCCGAGTCGGGGCTCGCGCTTCCGCTCTCCCCGACGTCCTGGGTTGCGGGTGGACCCTCGTCCCCCTCGCCCCCGCACGCGGCGAGTACGAGGAGTGCAACGAGAGCGATGGACAGAACGCGGAGGGTCTGCGGCCGGGGCCGCATGGCATCTCGGGAACGGCGATTGGCGGTCGACATAGAGCGTGAGACAAACCGTAGCAGGATCTGTCGGGCCGGCCGTTGGGGTCGACGGTGGTCGTCGCGGAAGCGGCTACTGATCGTCGTGTGACAGGATCGGCGCCATGGCTGATGCTCCAGATTGGTTCGGGATTACCCAACGCAATGCCCGCTCGGTGCAGACCACGATCGGCTGGATCTATTGGGACCCCAGAGCGACGGCGCGCTACATCGAGCTCGGTCTTCCGAAGGATTTTGCCGAGCCGCTCGGGTACATCGCGGCGCGGTGTGCGCCCCTCGCCGCCGCTGGACCCGATGCGGTGATCGCGGCGTTCGGCTCGATCAGCGGTACCGGCATTCGGGCCGCCTTCGATCTCCTCGACCACGATCCCGATCGCTTCGAGGCCTGTCGGCAGGCACGCGATGAAGCTGTCGTGGAAGGCCTGCGGTCGTACGCTCCGGATCTTGTCGATCCGTTGACCGAGCTCGGCCCGCTGCTATGGCCTGTGGTCGAGCGGTTGCCCGTCATGGGCAGGGTGTTCATGGCCGCCCACCTGGCCCTTCCGCGACCGGACGATCCGCTGCTCTCGGGCTGGCATTCGGTGAACTGCATTCGTGAATGGCGCGG
>CBESNZ010000214.1:0-6018 GCA_965531045.1 uncultured Acidimicrobiales bacterium | reverse complement strand
GACTCCGGCGCGGCGTCCAAGGAAGGGCCGATAGCCGAGTTCGTGAACTTGTGCATCGCTCATTGTGGCGGCCCTTGCTGCACGGCTCCCGGAGGCGGCGGCATGGTCGAGACGGGCGCTCCCGTGGGCGCCGGAGCGTTGGCATCGAAGAACACGTCTTCGAGATTGCGCTGCTGCGGGCCCAGTCGGCGCAGGCCGACGCCCACCTCGGCGACAGCATCACGGATGAACAGGTGCAGGTCGCCCTCGCCGGTGACAACGAGCTTCTCGCCGTCGGCGGCGACGTGGCACCCCCTCGAGGACAGGGCCATCGCAACTCGGTCGGCGGCCTCGTCAACTTCGAGTAGGAGACCGGTGACTTCGCCGGCGATGTCGCCCAACGCGGCGGTCTTGGTGACGATGCCGCCGGCCAGGATGATGACGTTGTCGCACACGCGTTCGACCTCGTCGAGGAGGTGTGACGACAAGACGATGTCGATGCCGAAGTCGGTGCCGATGCGCCGTATGAGGTGCAACATGTCGTCGCGTTGCACCGGATCGAGCCCGTCGGTGGGCTCGTCGAGCAGGACGAGGTCGGGGTCGTGGGCGATGGCGGCCGCCAGCTTTACCCGCTGGCGCTGACCCGTGGACATCGTGCCGATGGGGCGGAACCGCTCTTCGCCCAAACCGACCTGCCACAGTGCATCGCTGGCGCGTTCGGTGCTCGCCTGGCGGGGCAACCCGTGGAGCTGCGCGAGGTGCCGGACCAGATCGGATGCCTGTACATCCTCGGGAAGGTGATGGTGCTCGGGGGAGTACCCGATGCGGCCTCGAATGTCGGGCCCGGCGGTTTGTGGATCCTCGCCCAGGACCAGCATCGAACCTGCGGTGCGAGGCTGGAGGCCGAGGATGAGACCCATGATGGTGGTCTTGCCGGCGCCGTTGGATCCGAGCAGCCCGGTGACACCCTTCGGCACGCTCATCGTGACGTTACTGAGCGCCACCGTTGCGCCGAACGACTTCGCCACGCCGTGACAGTCGATGAGGCCGCCGGTGGTCGCGGACGGTGGGGGAGTCAGCGTCACAGCGCTCACCGTAGTACGCCGTTGGCTCGCTTGGCGTCAGCCGAAAGTACGGACGTGCGCAATCGCAGCGAGTCCCGCTACGTTCGGGCCGACGTCGGCATCGGGTCGACGGCGTTTGAGGGGTGTGGCCATGGCAAGTGCAGAGGCAGAGGGCATCAAGGAACTGATGCGAGCCGCATTCTCGGGTAGCGACGACCAGGCGGCGCCAACCGACTTCACTTCCGAAGCGGGGCTGGCCAAAGCACGGGAAAGCGGCGCTGCGCTGTCGATGCTGACCGGCGAACCCGAAGGTGTCACCTACACCGAAGTCGATGCCGGTGGCGTCGCGGCGATGTGGGTCGATGCCCCGAACAGCGATCCCAGCCGGGTCATCCAGTACGTGCACGGCGGTGGCTACGTGATCTGCTCGATGCACACCCACGCCAAATTCACCGGGCACCTCGCCATCGCCACCGGGTGTCGAGTGTTGAGCGTCGACTACGGGTTGGCGCCGGAACGACCGCATCCCGCGGCCGTGAACGACAGCGTTGCGGCGTACACCTGGCTGTTGGGCCAGGGCATCGACCCGGCCAAAATCGCGATCGCTGGCGACTCTGCGGGCGGAGGCCTGACCGTGGCGACGCTGTTGAAGATCCGCGACGACGGGTTGGCAGCCCCCGCCGGTGCGGTGCCACTGTCGCCGTGGGTCGATCTCGAGGGAGTCGGCGAGTCGATGGATACCAACGCCGCCACCGACCTGCTCATCCAACGGTCGGGTCTGCAGTTGATGGCGACGCTGTTTCTCGACGGTGCCTCGCCGATCGAACCGTACGCGGCACCGCTCTATGCCGATCTCCGAGGGCTTCCGCCGATCTATCTCCAAGCCGGCGGCGAGGAAGCGCTGCTCGACGATTCCACTCGGCTGGCGTCGAAGCTGGGCCAGGCCGGGGTCGCCGTGCGCTTGGACGTGTTCCCCGAGATGCAGCACGTGTTCCAACTCGCCGCCGGAAACATGCCCGAAGCCGACGAGGCGTTGGCCCGCATCGGCACGTGGATCGACGGCATCCTCGGCTGATTCGTCGGGCGCTACGTGGGGGTGGCGGCCACGGTGGCGGCGTCACCCATCAACGCGTTCAGCGCCGCAAGGTGGGTCTGCAACGCCTTGCGGCCCGCTCGCGTGATGCGAAATGACGTGGTGCTGTTGCGTCCGTGGCCACTCTTGATGACCTTTGCGTAGCCCGCTTTCTCCAGCGCGCTCATCTGTTTGGAAAGATCGCTGTCGCTCACGTCGAGGTGATCTCGGAGGAAACCGAAGTCGACCACCTCGGAGCTCGCGAGCACCGCCATTGCCCCGAGTCGTTTCGGGGCATGGATCACCGGGTCGAGGTCGGAGAGGCTCACGCCGTGCCGACCCGGGCACGGGTAGCGGCGGCCGCCCGTTCGTACCCCTGCTCGTACCAGTACAAGCCGGCGGTGCTGAGTGTGAACACCACCGCAGCGCCGAGGAGCATCGAAACGAAGTACATCAATGCGAACCCAACGCCGACGACGACGGCGACACCGACGGCGTACCACCGTGCGGCCGGGGCGAATTCGGCGGGCATCGTGCTGAGGCGAGGGAAGACGCCACGGCGCTTGGTCATCCAGCCGATGAACGCGCCCTCGAGTACGACGGCGCCGATCATCGGGGCGATCCACACTGCGTTGTCCCACATGTTGAGCATGCAGAGCATGAAGAAGGCGAACCAGGCGCCGACGGCGGGAAAGAACCAGAGGGGCGTGGGCGGGTACTCGGTCCAGGCGACGGTGCCGAGACGCTCGGCGTCTGCGAGTTGGTGTTCTATGGCGTTGAGGTCACTATTGCTTTCCATGTTGGAAAGTATCGCGAATGCTTTCCAAAGTGTCAAGCATTATCGTCGGGCCTTTCCGGCTCGACAATCTGGGCATCTTCGATGATCGACTCGGCCAGCTCGGCCTCGGCTTCGGGCTTGGCCAAGGTGCCTTCGACCTTCTGGCGGATCTGCTCCAAGGCATCGTCGCTGTCGGCCATCTGGTCCTCGAGCATCGCCATACGTTCTTCGGGTGTGGCGTCGAGTTCGCGCTGCTTGGCGTCGATCGACCGCTCCGCCGCGCCGGTGACGTCGTCGAGCATGTCCTTGGCCTCGGCGGCCTCGGTCTTGAAGAAGTTCTTGAGCGAGTCGAGTAATCCCATGGTCCGACCCTAGGTCGGGCCGAGCGGCAGGCGCATCCGGAGCTCGTCTTTGCACGGATCGGACGGCAGCGGCGCAAACTCGCCGGTTGGAGCGAAACCGCAGCGCTCGTAGAACCGCAGCGCCCGGTCGTTGCCCTGGGTGACCCAGAGCTCACATGCTTCGTAGCCGGCTTCGGTGCCCCACGTGACAACCGCGTCGACCAACGCCGTTGCGGCTGGCGAGCCGCGCTGCGTGGCTCGCACCCACATCGAGACCAGGTGAAGGACATCGCTACCGGGCCGATCTCGATACGCGCCGACGAGGCCAACAACCGAATCGCCCTCGCGCGCGAAGAAGTTGGCCTGCTCGGGACCCGACGATCGATCGCGCGCGGCGTGGATCCACTTCTGCTGCGGGTAGGCAACTTCTTCTTCGTGGGTCATGCCGAACGCGCTCGGTTCGTCGAGCAGGGCTTCTAGGCGGATTCGACGTAGAACGTCGAACTCGGCTTCCTCGATGCGCCGCACGGATATTTGGTCGTCGCTCATGGGCTACTAGTTTCGACGGAATGGACCTTGTCGACAAACGAATTGCCATCACCGGCCTCACCGGACAGGTCGGTCGGCCCATCGCCAGAGCGCTCGCCGCGAACAACGAGGTCATCGGTCTGGCCCGGTTTGCCGACGCCCAAGCGCGAGCCGAGCTCGAAGCCGCAGGCGTGCAGTGCTGCCCGGTGAACCTCATCGAAGCCGACTTCCGTGACGTGCCGACCGACGTGGATGTGGTTTTGAACTTCGCGGTCCTGAAGGTCGGCAAGTGGGACAAGGACCTCGCCGGCAATGCCGAGGCTGTCGGCCACCTCATGAGCCACTTCCGGACGGCCAGTGCGTTCCTGCACTGCTCGAGCACCGCCGTGTACCGCCCGCAAGGTCCGAAGCCGCTGACCGAATCCGACCCGCTCGGCGATCACCACCAGCACGCGATGCCCACGTATTCGATCTCGAAGATCGCGGCCGAATGCGTTGCCCGTTTCGCCGCCCGTGAGTTCGAACTACCAACCACGATCGCCCGGCTCAACGTGCCGTACGGCGACGCCGGCGGGTGGCCGTGGTTCCACCTCGAGATGCTGTTGTCCGAGCAGCCGATCGTCGTGCATGACGACGGCAGCCTGTACAACCCGATCCACGACGACGACATCCTGGCCGACCTCCCGCATCTGCTCGACCTCGCAAGCACGCCGGCGCACACGATCAACTGGTCGGGCGATGAGACGGTCAGCATCGAAGAGTGGAGCACCTACATGGGTGAACTCGTCGGGAAGACGCCGATCATCGAGTCGACGTCCCACGCCATCCCCAGCGCCGCCATCGACTCCGACGCGCAAGAGGCGTCGCTTCCGAAACGCACGGTCGGGTGGCGTGATGGGTTCCGTCGTCTCGTCGCGGGCACACATCCCGAGATTCTGTTGCCGTAGTTCAGTTCTTCCGAGCGACCGCGTCCCAGGCGATTGGCACCTTGGCGTAGCCGTCGATCAGGTTCGAGTGCACCCGTTCCAAGCGGTCGGTGGGTGCCTCCACCCGGAGGCCTTCGAACCGTGAAAGCAGGGCTTCGAACATGATGCGCCCTTCCATGCGGGCGAGGGACGCACCCAAACAGAAATGTGGTCCGCCGGCGCCGAAGGCCACGTGATCGTTGGTCTCGCGGGACAGGTCGAGCTGAAACGGGCGGTCGAATGTGGCGGCATCGCGGTTCGCTGATGGATACCACAGCACCACGTGCTCTCCGGCGCCGACCGCTTGACCACCGACGACCGTGTCGACCTTGGCCTTGCGGCTGAAACTCATGACCGGTGAGGTCCAGCGCAGCAACTCTTCAATGGCGTTCGGGAGTCGTGCGCCGACATCTTCACGTAGCCATGCGAGCTGCTCGGGATGGTCGAGCAGCGCGACCATACCGGTGGTGATGAGGTTGCGGGTGGTCTCCGACCCGGCGTTCTGCAGCAGCAGGAAGAAGGTTTCGATCTGGAACATGGTGAGCTGTTCGCCATCGATGTCGGCGTCGATGAGCACCGAGATGAGGTCGTCTTGCGGGTCTTCTTGGCGGGCTCGGCACAGCTCGTCGGTGTACAGGAACATGTTGGTGACGGCTTCGCCGCGCTGCTCGTCGCTGAGCGTTGGGTCGAAGCCGAACGACTGCTCGGTCCATTCGAAGATCTGGTGGCGATCTTCGGGCGGCACGCCGACCAACTCGGCGATGACCTGCATCGGGAGTTCGCCGGCGAGGTCGGCGACCATGTCGCAGCTGCCACGATCGATCACCGCGTCGATGAGTCGGTCGACGTGGCCGACGATGCGCTCCTCGAGCTCGCGCACCCGTCGGGGGGTGAATCCCTTACTGACCAACATGCGCATCCGGGTGTGGTCGGGCGGGTCGAGGCTGATGAGCAGCCCGGAGGTGCCGTTGTCGTCGTCGGCGTCGCCCCAGAACGGGTTGGGTTGGCTGGTGAAGACGTCGGAGTCGCGAGAGACCTGGCGCACCTCGTCCTGGCACAAGGCACTCCAGTAGTGACCCCACTGCTCGTGTTCCTGGCGGTGCATCGGGCCGCTGTTGCGGAGCTCGGTGAAGATCTCGTGCGGAAAGCCGTCGACGTAGGTGAGCGGATCGGTGAAGTCGATGTCGGACATGATGTGCTTTCTAGGCGATCGGAGTCACAAAGGGGAAGTGAGGTGGCGCGGTATCGGAGACCGCGCGGTTGGCGGGAAGGCGCGCTAGCGCGCGGTATC
>CBESNZ010000213.1:0-6074 GCA_965531045.1 uncultured Acidimicrobiales bacterium | reverse complement strand
GGCCGCTGCGATGTCGGCCGTCTGACCGAGGCGGCCCATCGGTACCGCATCGAGCATGGCGGCGCGCTGCGGTTCGGTGAGCGCATCGAGCATGTCGGTTTCGATTGGGCCGGGGGCGACCACATTGACGGTGATGTTGCGGCTCGCAAATTCTTTGGCCAACGAGCGGGCGAGGCCGACGAGGCCGGCCTTTGATGCTGCGTAGTTGGCTTGCCCGGCTTGGCCGGCGGCGCCGACGATGGAGGACGTGAAGATGATGCGACCGAAGC
The DNA here is from genome assembly GCA_965531045.1 of uncultured Acidimicrobiales bacterium. Lineage (GTDB taxonomy): Bacteria > Actinomycetota > Acidimicrobiia > Acidimicrobiales > SHLQ01 > CBESNZ01. Next base: position 5,805 of record CBESNZ010000213.1, on the reverse strand, counting down.
GGGCTCGCATCATGGATTTCACGGCCCGCTTCGCCACTCGAAAGCCACCGGTGAGGTTGGCGTCGAGCACGGCCGTGAAATCGTCCTCGCCCATCCGGAGCACGAGTCCGTCCTTGGTGATGCCCGCGTTCGAGATGAGTATCTCGACCGGGCCCAGCTGCTCTTCGACGGCGGTGAAGGCCGCGTCGACGTCGTCGCCGTTGGTGACGTCGCAGCGCACCGCCAGGAGGCCCAGTTGTTCCGCCTCGGCCGGGGCAGAGCTTCGATACGTGATTGCGACTCGGTGGCCGAGTTCGGCGAAGTGGCGGGCGGTCGCAAGACCGATGCCTCGGCTGCCGCCGGTGACCAACACGACGCGGCTGACGGTCGCTTCCGAACTCATGTGGGACTCCATCGGACAACTGCTGATGCCCAGGTCATTCCGGCGCCGAAACCGACGATGAGCAGCAGATCGCCCGGCTGAATGCGGCCGTCGTCGGCTGCGGTCGCCAGCGCCGTGGGAATGGAGGCTGCGGACGAGTTGCCGGTGTAGGACAGCACCTGCACCGCCTTTTCCATCGGAATGTCGAGTTTGCGCAGCGCGCTCTCGAGAATGCGAACGTTGGCCTGGTGGGGAATGACCCAGTCGATCTGCTCGGCGGTGACGCCGGCGCGCTCCATGCTTGTGGTCGACGTGGCGGTCAGTGCGCGGACCGCCCGACGAAAGACCTCGCGGCCTTCCATCTCGATCTTGCCACCGTGCGGCGTCCGTAAGATCTCGGTGGCAGTTCCGTCGCAGCCGAGGTCGGTTGCCAAGATGGTGGTCTCGCTCGCCGCCTCGAGCACTGCGGCGCCGGCGCCGTCGGCGAACAAGATGGCCGTGCCGCGGTCGTTCCAGTCGACCCATGGCGACAGGGCGTCGGCGCCGATGACGAGGACGCATTGATAGCCGGTGTGGAGTAACCCGTTGGCTTGTGCCAGGCCGTAGACGAACCCCGAACACGCAGCGTTGATGTCGACCGCTCCGCAAGACAGCCCGAGTTCGGCCTGCACATAGGCGGCGGTCGACGGCATCATTTGGTCGGCGCTGGTCGTGGCCACGATGAGGAAATCGACCGCCGCCTTGTCGATCCCGGCGCAGTCGATCGCCTTCTGGCCCGCCTCGATGGCGAGCGACGTTGTCGACGAGCCGATACGGCGTTCATGGATGCCCGTGCGGTCACGTATCCACTCGTCGGAGGTGTCGATCGTGGCGGCGAGGTCGTCGTTGGTGACGACTTTCTCCGGGAGGGCGAAACCCCATCCGGTGATTCGACTGCCCATCAGTGAACCCGCAACCAGGCGAGCGGCGAGCGACTGGCGACCCGTTCCCCTTCGATGGCGAGCACCCCCATTAAGGTTCCGGCGAACGACGAGACTACCGGTCGGTCGCTCACGTGACCAATGACGTCGCCGACCTCTATGTCGCTGCCCGCCCGCAAATCGACCGTCGGAGCGAAGACGCCTGCCGATGGGCTGACGACGAGTCGTTCGGTGGCAAAGAGATGTTCGCCCTCGAGCTGCCCGACCGCAGATGTTGGCGGGCCGGCAAGTGCCTCGAGGACGAGATCGATGTCGTCCGGTGCGGTGACCGACAGCGTCTTTGCCCCCTTGAGCGTTCGCTTGGTCATCCCGGTGAGCACCGTGCCGGGCCCGAGTTCGATGAACGTGGTGAACCCGAGGTCGCCGAGCGTGTGCAGGCTCTGTCGCCACCGGACCGGGCTGCACAGTTGCGCATGCAGGAGGTCGGGCCATTCGGCGGCGGAGTCGTGGGCTTGGCCGTCGACATTGGCCACCACGACCCCGTCGGGCGTGCGGATGTCGATCTGGTCGATGGCCTTGCGAAGGCGATCCCGAGCCGCACCCATCAGCGGCGTGTGGAAGGCGCCACCGACCGGCAGTCCCATCACGCGCTTTGCCCCGCATTCCTTTGCCACCGCCCCGGCAGCGGCGACCGCGTCGGGCGACCCGGCGATGACAACTTGGCCGGGAGCGTTGTAGTTGGCAACCCACACGTCGCCCGCGACGCGAGCGCACGCGACGTCGACCTCACCGTCATCGAGTCCGAGTATTGCGGCCATCGTGCCTTCGGCCTCGTCGGCGGCGGCCTGCATGGCCTCGCCCCGCTCGGCGACAAGGCGGATCGCATCGGTGAGATCAAGGGCACCGCATGCGGTGAGGGCACTGTATTCACCGAGGCTGTGGCCGGCGTTGCCGGTCGATTGGATGCCCACCCGGGACACCGCATCGAGAACCACCATCGAAAGGGTGAACGTGGTGAGTTGGGCGTTGCGGGTCTGGCGAAGCTCCTCCGCATCGGCGTGCCGCAGCAGAAACTCGACGTCTCGACCGCTGGTCTCGGACACCTCGGCCACGATCTCCCAGGAGGGATGGTCGACCCAAGCTTCGCCCATGCCGGACTTCTGGGACCCTTGACCTGGATAGGTGAACAAAATCATGCGAAGGCGCGGTCCCTGAGAATCGATGGATGTCGCGGTCTGACCTCGACGGAACCCAAACGGTTTCACACTCAGCGGCGCAAGACTAGTACCCGCTCGGTAACTTGTTGCGCTGCGCGCAACCCAAGAAAGACGCTGACGCGTTTTTCTCGCTGCGACCGGTAGACGGGCTGGCGCGTTTCTCTCGCCTGCTGCGGCGCAACGCTGGGGCGTTTTTCTCGCTGCGACCGGTAGACGGGCTGGCGCGTTTCTCTCGCCTGCCGCGGCGCAACGCTGGGGCGGTTTTCTCGCTGCGACCGGTAGACGGGCTGGCGCGTTTCTCTCGCCTGCAGCGGCGCAACGCTGGGGCGTTTTTCTCGCCTGCCGCGGCGCAACGCTGGGGCGTTTTTCTCGCCTGCCGCGGCGCAACGCTTACGCTTTCTTGCCTTTGGCGGAATGGTGCCCGGGGTGGGACTTGAACCCACACGCCCTTTCGGACAGGGGATTTTGAATCCCCCGCGTCTGCCATTCCGCCACCCGGGCGACTCGACGAGGATAGCGGAATTGCCCAAAACCGCGGCGCAATTCGAAAGCCCTATTCGGAGGAGCTGCGCTCCTCGAAGAAGGTTTCGATGTCGCCGACGACATCCTGCACGTTGTCGGGCGTGACGTCGGGGCAGTTCATCTTCCACTGTGACGCGGTCGCAACGACCGGGAGATCGATGCCGGCGTTCGGCGAGACCATGATGTCGTCACTGCCGGCCGCCCGGATCGTGCTGGTGACGATGCCGTCCGGGCCACCCTCGAGATCGTTGTACTGGACCAGGATCAGACCCGATTCGAGGGCGCCGATTTGCAGCAGTGGGTTCAGTTCGCCGTCGAGCGCAAACCCCGGCGGGTTGAACCAGACGGTATGCGGGCCCGACGTCGGCGGATTGGTGAGGTACTGGATGCCGGCGGCGCTGGTGGGGTGCAGCTCCCAGTTCGGGTCGAGCTGTTCACGGAACGGTCGATCGCAGGCGGTGAAGTCGCCGCCACCACCGCCGCAGCCGGAGACGGCGAGCAGCAGCGAGACGGCGATGACACAGGACCGGCGAAAATGCACGACGTCATTCTGCAAGATCGTGGCCTGGATTGACCAGTCACCCGACGTTGACCGCCGCTCCAATACACTCGCCGTCATGTCCCGGTCTCGTATCGAACGCAAACTGCGCGACGTATCTTCTGAACTGAAGAAGCTGCGGGCAGACGCGGTGATCGCCGAGGAACAATTGGTGCACTTTGCCGTCGAGGCCGACGACGCCCGATTGCGATCGCTCGTGTCGGAAACCGCCCTGGCCGACGAAGAACACCGCGACGCGCACCGTCACGTCGATGCGATGCGGCGCCATCGCGACGACGTTCTGGCAAAGATTACGGAGCTCGAACAGCGTCAGGACAGCCTGCTCGACAAACTGAGCCTGTCGTGAGCGATCAGCAGGCGGGTGCTCCCCAGCCGATTCGTATCTTCTTGGCGGAGGACGAAGCGATTATTCGGCTCGACCTCAAGGAAACGTTGGTGGCCGAGGGCTACGAGGTTGTGGGCGAGACCGGCCGGGGCGACGAAGCGGTCGCATTGGTGCGCGCATCCGCACCCGATGTCGCAATTCTCGACATCAACATGCCGGGGCAGGACGGCATCGCGACGGCGCGCGAGATCGCCGCCGAGCGCCTGTGTGCAGTGGTGATACTGACGGCATTCAGCCAACGCGATCTTGTCGAGCGAGCCCGCGATGCCGGCGCGCTCACCTTCCTGGTCAAGCCGTTTCAGAAGTCCGAACTGGTGCCGGCGATCGAGTTGGCCATCGCCCGTCACCGCGAGATGAGTGCATTGGTGGCCGAAAACGAGCGGCTCGGCGACCAACTCGAAACCCGCAAGGGTGTCGATCGGGCCAAAGGGGTGCTGATGGACCAGCACGGCATGACCGAGGCCGACGCGTTCGGGTTCCTGCAGAAGAAGGCGATGGCCACCCGCCGCCCCATGCGTGACGTTGCCGACGACGTGGTTTCGGGCACGTTGACCCCCTGACGGCAAGTCGGTGCGGCGGTCGCGAGCGGAGGCACAACAAACCCGTTCGACCAACGCACCGAAATCGATTCTGCGCGACTAGCTTTACGTTTTGGTATGCGGAGGACCTCGATGCTTTCCCGTTTTGCGTTCGCCCGTGGAGTTGTAGCTGCACTCTGCGTGATCATCTGCGCGTCGGTGCTCGGCACCGCCGGTGCACAAACCCAGGACGACATCGACGAGGCTCGACGTCGCCAAGAGCAAGTTCGAGCCGACGCGCAAGACGCCGCTGAGGACATCGACGTGCTCGAGGCCGAGTCCGACGAACTTTTGGCCGCGATCGAAGCGTTGCAGGCCAACGTCGACCTGACCTCGGCCCAGCTGCTCAGTGCGGAACAAAACCTGCGGGCCTCGCAGTTCAGCTTGGCGTCGGTGAATTCGCGCATCGACGAGCTCGAGGCCGAACGCGACCAGACCGAGTTGTCCCTTCGCACTTCCGCGATCGAGCAGTTCATCGATGGCGAAGCCAGTTCCTCGAGCGCGTTCTTGTCGGCCGAGGAGCCGATAACGGCGACCCTTCGACAGCGCCTGTACGACGTCGCCGGCGGATCCGTCGCGGAAACGCTCGAGCAGCTACGAGCACTCGACGCCGAGCTCGCGGTCGAGCGGGAGACCTCGCTCGCTTTGGTGGCGCAAGCCGCAGCGGACGAAGCGGCCACCGCAGAGTTGGCCGAGCAGGCAGCCGCAGCGCTGGACCTGCAGGAGTCCATTGCCGGGCAGGTGAACGAGCGGCTCAGCGCCCGGCTCGCCGAGGCCTCCGCCCTTGCCGAAATCGACGCGGGGCTGTCCAACGAGATACGTCTGGGCGAAGAGGCGATTGCGGCCGAGGCCGCCCGGCTGCAAGCGGTCATCGACGCCCAGAACCAGGTCAACAACAACAACAATTCCGGCGGTGGCGATTCCGGCGGTGGTAATGCCGGCACGAGCGATGCGGGAAACACCGATTCCGGAAACACCGATGTCGTGGTCGGGCGCGGCGATCGTTCCGTCCCGACGCCGTCGCTGACCACCGTTCGAGGCATCCGCGTCAACTCGGCAATTGCGGGACGGCTCGAGTCGATGTTGGCCGCAGCCGCGGCCGACGGCATCGTGCTGGGTGGCGGCGGCTATCGCGATTCCGAGGCGCAGATCCGCCTACGTATCGCGCATTGCGGCAATACCGAGTACCTCATCTGGGACGCGCCGGCGAGCGCTTGTTCCCCTCCCACCGCCCGTCCCGGCGAGTCGAACCACGAAAAGGGT
>CBESNZ010000212.1:0-6091 GCA_965531045.1 uncultured Acidimicrobiales bacterium | reverse complement strand
CTCGCCCACGATCACGCCGGCGAGCAGCCCTTCACCCGGTCCGTGTCGGACGTCGCCATCGCCGCCGACATCGCCGAGGTCACCGCCGAGGGACGCGACCAGCAGTCGGGCTGGGGCGGGGCAACGATCACCGTCGCCGTGCCGCGCTGACGGGCGTTCTCGCTACTGAACTCGCGGTGCCGTCCCGGCGTCTCCACAGGCGCATGATCAACCCACCCATCGGCAGACAGCGGTGCGTCGTATTGCTTGTCGCGCTCGGATGGATCCTGTTCGTCGCCGGCTGCAGTGACGCCTCGACGAACGCCTCGCTGACCACCCGACCCGATGACGATGCCCCCGACTCGGTGACACACGACGTACCCCAGCCACCGGCGTCGGCCGAAGAAGACCAACCACAACGTGACATCGGCGACGGTGAGTCGGCAGCACCGCTGGACGCGTCGAGCGCCACCCGCAGCGGGGTCGACGATCCGGGCTGCACCGCATACGCACAATCGGTCCGGGGCGACTTCGACGGCGACGGTCGTGCCGATCAGGCCACGATTCGGGGCAACACCGTGAACAACCGTCGAATCGAGGTGTGCCTCTCCGGCGGCACGGTGGTCGACCTGGAAATCGATGCCGACGTGCGTTACCTCGCAGCGTTCGATGTGCAGGGCGACGGCGTGGTCGAGATCGTCGCCGCAACGCCGGGACCCAGCGACCGTCACGACAACTTCGATACCACCGGTGCGATGTACGCCACGGGCAGTGACCGACTCGAGATCGTGACGGTCGATGGTCAGCCACTCGAGTTCGACGTCGGCAGCACGATCGAAACAGACGTCCTGGCGAGCGGGTCGGCGACGACTCGGCTTCGCCATGGTCTCGGCTGCCTCGACCTCGACAGGCTCGGCAGCCGGCAACTGTTGCTCATCGAGAGCTCTGCCGACGCCGACGCGGCGTCGGGGGATGCGATTCGCTGGCAACGTCGAGTCCTCGAACTCGACGGCCACATCGCCCGCGACCTTCGGTACGAGTCCGGAACATTCGAGGTCGGGGTCGATGACGGCTCGATCGACCTCATGCAACGGGCATCGTGCGGCCCGGCGCTCATCGACTTCGAGTTCTTCCCCCCACCGCCTTCGCTGTGTCACCCAAACGAGTCGGGCGCCGGCGAAGCGGTAGAGCAAGCCGACGTGGACGGCGACGGGATTCGCGACACGGTCTACCTCGCGTCGGTTGCCGATCAGCACTACGTCGGCGTGTGTTTGGCGAACGGCATCCACGACTGGGTGAAGGTCTCGTACGACACGTTGCTCACCATCGACCTCGATCGTGACGGGGTCAGCGAGCTTCTGTCGGTGGGAACGAACGACCTCGTCGGACCCAGCGTGTTCGCGCAGCCGGTCCGCGTTGTCGGCAATCGGGTGTTCGTCGCCGGGCGGCGGTTCGAAAGCGGCATCAACCCCCTTTCCGACGTCGATGCGCTGACGCCGGCCTTCTTCCAATGGTCGTGCCGCGACGTCACCGGCAACGCACTGAGCGAAGTCGAACAACTCTCGGTCGTGGCGGATGGCAGCGCCTACCGGTACCGGATCACGACCTACCGACTCACCTCAGAAGATCTCGTGATCGTGTCCGAGCGCGTGGGTGAGCTGACGACACCTCTCTCCACATCGGCAGGCGCAGCAGACGCGCTCGATTTCGGTGACGAAACTCGCGCCGAGATCGACGCGCTCGTGCCGGCCTGCCCCCTCGACTGAGGCCATGGGCCGAGTGGCCCAAAGATGGTCGAGTATTTGCTTCGACTTTGCCGGGACGGCCATTCTGAGTTGCGGGCGAATGGGGGAAACACATGGAGGACGAGATCGTGACCCGACCATCGGCGCTGCTTTTGGCCATGGAAGCCCGAGCGATGCCCGAGTTCGGCGCGTTTCTCGCAACCGTGCCCGCAATGTTGCCGTTCATGCCCCGCGGCGAAGGTCAACCGGTGCTCGTGCTGCCCGGATTCATGGCCGACGACGGGTCGACCGCACCGATTCGCTGGTTCCTCAAGAAGCTTGGCTATCCGACCTATGGCTGGAAGGTCGGCCGCAACGTGGGTCCCACCGATCACGTCATCGAAGGCATGACCGAACGCATCGACGAACTCGTCGAACGGCATGAAACGCCGCTCAGCATCGTCGGCTGGAGCCTCGGTGGCGTCTTCGCCCGTGAAATGGCTCGACTGGCCCCCGAACACATCCGCGACGTCATCACCCTCGGCAGCCCGTTCCAGATGGAACAACCGCGGGACTCCAACGCCGCGCCACTGCACGATCTCGTCCGCGGGCAGTATTCCAAGAACATCGTGTTACCCCGTATTCCCGACCGGGTGCGAGAAGACATCCTCGTGCCGACCACCGCCATTTTCAGCCGTACCGATGGCATCGTCTCCTGGACCGATTGCATCGACATACCGGGTGATCGGCGCGAGAACGTCGAGGTCTACGGCAGTCACTGCGGCCTCGGTCACAACCCGTCCGTGCTCGCGGTGGTCGCCGATCGGCTGGCCCAGTCGCCAACTCGATGGCGCCCTTTCGTGGCGCGACGGGCCTTTGCCCACCTCTATCCCGACGTCACCGCGTTGTCAGCGGCCTAACCGGTCGGCGCCTTCTTCTTCGATTTCTTCGTCTTCTTCGTCTTCTTGGCCTCAGCGGTGGCGGAAGCGAACAGCTCGTCGAACGTGTCCTGGATGCACTGTGCGAAGAACTCGGGGTCGGGCATCATCTCGCGACACGAGGTGACACCGATCGTGAGCTTGCCGTTGTAGCTGAGGACCGGCAGGAACAATCCCAGTCCGTCGACGATCGGGCCGTAGCCAAACGTGGTCACCATCTCGGCCCCGGCCGAGTACAGCGGAAATTGCGGGCCTGGCACGTTGGTGACGACGCAGTTGAACACCGGCGAGATCCGCTGACCGAGGCGAGCGTAGAGACGAGTAGCCATGGCCATCGTCACCGACGGCACGTATTGCGTGTAGTCGGTCAGCAGATGGGCGCCGACCGCGTTGGTGAGTTCCTTGGCATTCGAACTGGTCTCGTGCACCGCAGCGAGGCGTTCGAGTGGGTCGACCACATCGGTGCGAAGTGCCACCGACATCGTGGCCACCTGGTTGCCCGCCGTACCCTTGTCCTGATCGGAGCGCACCGATATCGGCGCCATGGCCACGAGGCTTTGCTCGGGTAATTCATCCTTCGCTGCGAGGTACCGGCGTATGGCTCCGCCACAGATCGTGAGCACGGCATCGTTGATCGTCGCTCCGGGCACGGCCGACTTGATGGCCTTGACCTCGTCAAGATCAAAGGTGCGGCCCTCGAACACGCGGCGCGACGTGACCTTGCCGTTGAAGCGCGTGCGCGGCACATTGCTCGGCGCGGTCGGCTTGGCAATCGCAGGATCGCGCAATCGGCGCACCGCCGGGACGGTGTCGGCAACCAGTCGCGGCCACCGGAAGGGGTTACGGAAATTGTTCCAGCTGGCCCGCGCGAGCAACTCGATCGGAGCAGGTACCGCGTCGGCTCGCCACGGGCGGTCCGGCGGGGTCGGTGTGGCGGGGTCCGGGGTGAGGTCGTGCACGGCCACGTTCATCTCGGCCCCCGATACGCCGTCGATCGCCGCATGGTGCACCTTGCTCGCAACCGCGTAGCTGCCTTTGGGAATGCCCTCGATGTTGTCGAGACCCTCGATCACGGTCATCTCCCACAACGGACGATCGAGATCGAGGGGGCGAGAGTGCAGGCGGGCCACCTGGATGCAGAGTTGGTTCCAGTCGCCGGGCGCCGGAAGTGCGATGTGTCGCACGTGGTACTCGAGGTCGAAGTCGGGATCGTTGATCCAGTACGGATGGTCGAGTGCCAACGGCACGGGCACCGCACGCTCGCGAAACGACCGCGCCAGGTGCAACCGTTTTTCGATCATGGCGAGAATGCTCTCGAACCCGACAGTCCCGCCCGGGGCGGTCTCCGGGCTGTAGATGTTGAGCGAGCCGATGTGCATCGGTGTGCGGGCCGACTCCAAATACAGGAAACTGGCGTCGAGCCCTGATAACTGTTGCATTCCCTCTCCCCCTCGCTCAGACCGTACCGCGGAGCGGTTTCCCAGCCATCGCCGAACGACCAGACTGCATCCATGCACCCCTCCCCCCTCGAGCCCGTCCGTCTGGCCGTGCAACGCAGCGTCCACCGACTGCTGGCCGGCACCGACCAACCCGAACGCGCCGACCTCGACGCATCGGGTGGCTACTTTCCCCGAGATGCCGTCGTGCGAATCGTGCACGCCGACGCATCGATGTTGATCGGGGGGCTCCGGGCGCTTCTGCTCCAGACCCTGCATCCGCTGGCGACCGCCGGTGTCTCCGAACACTCCGACTATCGAGGCGATCCACTCGGTCGGCTCCATCGCACGAGCAACTACGTCGGGGTGACAACATTTGGTCAGGCCGCCGAAGCCGAGCGAATGATCAGGATGATCCGCAAGATCCACACCCGTGTGCACGGCATCGCCCCGGACGGGCGGCCGTACTCCGCAACCGATCCGCACTTACTTCGCTGGGTCCACGTCACCGAAGTCGATTCGTTCCTCCGTGCGTTTCAGGCCTTCGGCGCCACAACGCTGACCCCGCAGCAGGCCGATCGGTACATCGCCGAGATGTCCCGGGTCGCCATCGCGTTGGGCGCAACCGACGTTCCCACATCGGTGGCCGAGAGCGATGCCTGCCTCGCGTCGTTCCGACCCGAACTCCGTGTGAACGCGCAGACCACCGAGACCGTTCGCTTTCTGGTGAATCCGCCGATCCCGTTCCCGGCCAAGGCGGCATACCCAATTCTCGCCGGCGCTGCGGTGACATTGCTGCCCGGCTATGCCCGCCGCTTTCTGAAGTTGCCGGTACCGCCCTTGGCCGAACCGCTCGTCGTCCGGCCGGCTGCCACCGCGCTCATCCGCACCCTTGGTTGGGCCATGCGCCCCTAGCAAGATTTGTGAACCCAAAGCGACGTATAAGGTCACCTACGGTTCACAAATCTTGGAGAGTGTGTGGAACTACGGGCAGTACAGGAGCTGATGGACGAGCTGTACGGCGAGGCCGACCGCGAACGGGGGATGCCCTCGACGGTGGCGTGGCTGTGCGAAGAGGTCGGGGAGCTCGCGCAAGCGGTTCGAAAGGGCACCCGCGAGCAGCAACTGCACGAGCTTGGCGATGTGCTCGCCTGGTTGTGTTCGTTGGCGAACCAACTCGACCTGTCGATGGACGAGGCCATGCAACGCTACGTCGTTAATCCGCCCTAAAGAACGGCCGCCGGACACGTTTTCGCGCCAGCGAAAAGGTGCTTAGCGAGCGAAGCGAGCGGCAGCTATCGCTTCATCGAGCAGCGCTGCGCCGGCCTCGCTGAGCGGAATCGTGCCTGCCAGTTTGATGGCACGTGGACTCATCTTCTGCAGGGTCTTGGCAACGACGTTCACCATCTGGTCGTGGTCGAGACGGTCGAGCGTCGACTGGTACTGCGTCTCCAAGAACACCAAACACGCCACGTCCTCGAGCACCTGCGTGTCGACGTCGGTGCCCAGACCTTTGCGTTCCAACAAGTCGGCGGTGCGCGCGATCGCCTCGTCGCCGTAACCATTGGCCTGCATGATTTCGGCGATCTCAAGGCCGTGACGCACCTTCTGGTCCTTACGCCACTTCAGGTAGCCGGCCCGCCCTTCGGGATAGTCGGCGCGCGGTACGACCCAGCGGCGTAGGTGATGCGCACGAGCGGCGAGCACGAGTGCGTCATTCGGATTGCCTGCGAGCTGCGCTACCCACTCGGTCGCCAGCTGCCCTTCCAGCTGGGCGCGCGGTTGACCATCGATCTGGTTGGGGTCGTCGGCGTTGGCCTGGTCGATCGCCTCGAGCGAAGCGATCAGATCCGGTTCGGTCATGACCGGCGAGCGAAAAGCGCTTCGACGATCTGGATGGCGTTGAGCGCTGCGCCTTTGCGAAGATTGTCGCCGCTGATGAACATCGCCAAGCCGTTGTCGACGGTCTCGTCGACCCGCAATCGACCGACCAACGAGTCGTCCATACCGGCTG
>CBESNZ010000211.1:0-6109 GCA_965531045.1 uncultured Acidimicrobiales bacterium | reverse complement strand
GCTCATGAATTCGGGAATCGAGGCCCGCGGCACCACCGTGTCGACGATGTCCTGTGACCCGCTGGCCTTGGCCAAGTAGAAGGCTCGCTCGCGGGCCTCGATGATCTTGGTTGCGGCCTGCGGCGGCAGTACATAGATGTCGATTGCGCCGAGTTCGGCGAGCTGTCCACCAAGCGATTCGATGTCGGCTTGCAGTCGGTCGTCGTGGGTGCTCTCCAGGACGACGACCAGATACGCGAGAGCAGTCTCCTGAATCTCAGCCGGGATGCCCAGGCCGAGGTCTTCGGCTTGGGTCATGGCGCTCATCGTGAGGATGTCGATGTACTCGAGCACCATCGGCGACACGCCGGAATCAACGACGCGCGGCACCGCGGCAGTGACCGCGTCGAGCGTCGGAAACGGCACGAGGAGGGTGGCGGCGAATTCGAGCCGTGGTTGCACCTTGAGGGTGGCCTCGGTGACGAGGGCCAACGTGCCCTCCGAGCCGACGACCAACTGGGTGAGGTCGTATCCCGAGGACGATTTCACCATCTTGCCGCCGGTCCGAATGGTCTCGCCCGTGGCGAGTACCAGTTCGAGCCCGAGCACGTGGTGCCGGGTGACCCCGTACTTCACGGCTCGCATGCCGCCGGCGTTGGTGTTGATGTTGCCGCCGAGGCTGGCCGACAACTCGCCGGGGAACACCGGGTACACCAGACTCAGCTCGTGGAGCGCGCCGTCGAGTTGGGTGAGGTTGACGCCGGGTTGCACGACGGCAACGTGATTATCGGTGTCGACCTCGAGGATCTTGTTCATGCGTTCGAAGCTCACCAATACGCCACCGTTGCGGGCGATCGCCGCCCCCGACAGCCCGGTGCCAGAACCCCGAGCGGTGAGCGGGATGCCGTGGTCGTTGCAGTGGCGAGCGATGGCGGCGACCTGTTCGGTGTCGGCCGGGCACGCGATGACATCGGGGACCGACCACTCAGTGGTGAGGCATTCGTCGTGGTGATAGTCGTCGCTGGCGGCCGCTCCCGCATGCGCGTGACCGGCCCCCACGATCGCCGCCATTGCTTCCACGAGGCCGCCTGGTAGCAGGTCACTTGGCCTTTGGTCGTCGCTCACGTCGAACCTTTCGATGTCACGGTTGAAACTCCCATGATCGGGTCGGGCCGGGGAGAGCCTTTCGTCATATTTCGGGTTGGCCTAGTGTCGAACCATGATTCCTGATCGCTATGCCGGCTATGAGCACACCGTCACCCTCGGGGCGGTGAACTTCGCCACCGTGGCCGGCGATGTTCCCGCGACCCTCGCCAAGGTCGAAGCCAACATCATCGAGGCGGGACGGCAGGGGATCGACATCCTCGCGTTCCCAGAAGAGGCGTTGACGGGCCTCGGCGGGTGCGACGCGTGCCGCCTCGAGGCCGACCATTGCGACTATCACGACGATCTGGCCGAAACCGTGCCGGGCCCGTCGACCGAGCGGGTAGCCGAGCTGTGTGCCGAACACGACCTGTACGTCGCACTGGGCATGATCGAACGCGATCAGGACGACCCGACGCGCCTGTACAACGCCGTTGCATTCATCGGGCCCGACGGCATTCAAGGCACCTACCGCAAGCTGCACCTCGGATCGCTGCCGTGGGTGACCGAGGGGGTCACGTTCGCACCCGGAACCGAGCTGCCGGTATTCGAGACCCGGTTCGGACCGGTCGGCGTGCAGATTTGCTACGACTTCTGGTTCAACCCCGAACTCACGCGCATCCTTGCCCTCAAGGGCGCCCGCATCATCCTGAACTGCTGCGGCACCTTCGCCGGACCCGGCAAACGCGACTACATGACCCAGACCACCGCTACGCGAGCCCAGGAAAACCTGTGCTTCGTCGTCAGCGCAAATCATGCGGGTGACGAGCGTTCGTCCAGCAGCTACGCGGCAGGCGAGGTCGACGGTGGACGCGCCGCGGAGATGCTCGGCCATTCGACGATTGCCGGCCCGGCGTTCCCTCGCTTCAGCCAGGTTCTGGTCGAAGCCGATGCGGGAGAAGAGTTGGTGTCGGCCACGGTCAGCTTCGAGAAGCTTCATCGGTGGGAGCCGATTTTTCCGTGGCGCACCTGGCGGGCGACGCATCAATCCGGGGTGTCGCAACTCATCGCCGAGGAGTTCGCGAAACTCGCCCACGGTCGCTAGCTCTATCCGGGCCGTGATGTCTGAACGCGCCGTGCAGCCGACTATTCTTCGCCAATCGACTTCCTGCAAATAACCGACCTGCACAAGCGGTATGGCCACGTCGCGGCGGTAGCCGGCGCCTCGTTGCGGGTGGCCGGCGGTCAGATGGTGGGCTTTCTCGGGCCGAACGGTTCCGGTAAGACCACCACGATGCGCGCCATTCTCGGCGTGGTCGGTGTCGACTCCGGCACGATCACCTGGGACGGGCAGCCCATCGGCTTCGAGCACCGTCGCCGCATCGGCTATCTGCCGCAAGAGCGTGGTCTCTACCCTCGCATGAAAGTGCACGAGCAGGTGGCGTATTTCGGTCGACTCGCCGGCCTCGACAAAGTCGAAGCGGCGAACCGGGCGACCCGATGGATCGAACGCGTGGGACTCGACGATCGAGCCGACTCGCTGGTGCAGGAACTGTCCGTCGGCAATCAGCAACGGGTGCAGTTGGCGGTGGCGCTCACGCACGAGCCCGAGCTGCTGGTGCTCGACGAGCCGTTCGCCGGCCTCGATCCGCTGGGCGTCGCGCAAATGCAGGAGATCTTGGTGGAGCGAGCCCGGGCCGGAGCCGGTGTCCTGTTCTCCAGCCATCAACTCGACCTGGTGCAGGATCTGTGTGAGGACGTCGTGATCATCGCCAAGGGAGCGACCGTGGCCGCCGGTCGGGTGGACGAACTTCGGGCAAAGTCACCGACCCGCATCATCACGGTGCACTGGGTGCAGCCCGTCGGTGCAACCGCGGCCCACGATGCCGTCACCGGCGGATCCGCCGATGTACCCCCCACCGTGGGGCTCGACGGTGGCATCGATGTGACGCACACCATCGCGGTGGAGGTACCCGCGAGCTTCGACCCGGCCCCCGCGTTGGCTCGCGCTGCCGCGCTTGGCGAGGTGAGCAGCTTTGCCTTCAACCCGCCCGGGCTGGAAAGCCTCTTCCTCGATGCGACCGCGAGCGACATGAGCCGGGTTGCATCGTGATTTGGGAGATCGCCCGGCGCGAGATTCTGGTCCGGGCCCGCACGAAAGCGTTTCGCATCGTCACGGCGATCCTGGTGCTGCTGGCAATCGCCGGCCCGCTGCTGATCCTGGCGTTTCCCGGCGGCGAGGGTGGGCCCGACAAGATCGTGGTCGGTGTGGTGGGCGAGATCGACCCGCAGGTCTTGCTGGCGCTGGCCGGTATCGAAACCGACGAGTTCGTGGTCGTGGTCCAGAGTTTCGCCACGCGTGAGCTGGCCGAGACCGCGGTGACCGACGGCGACATCGACACCGCACTGGTGGCCGATGGCGGCGGCACTGCGGATGGTGTCGAGTCGATCTATCAATCGAGCGTCGACCCGTTCGTGCAGGCCATCGTGTCCAGCGCGTTCCAGCAAGCGGCGATCGCCGACGCAGGACTTTCAACCGACGAACTGGCGGCGTTGTTCTCCAACGACGGGCCCGACGCAGTGTTGCTCGAGGAAGACACCAACGGGGACAACGTCGGCTACGCCGTGGCGGTGTTCGCGGTGATCTTCACGTTCATCGGTATTCAGACCTACGGCGCCTTGATGGTGATGTCGGTGATCGAGGAGAAGTCGACCCGAGTCATCGAGGTGCTCCTTGCGCACGTGAAGCCGTATCAGCTGTTGGCGGGAAAGATCTTGGGTACGGCGGTGATCGCCATCGCCCAGTTGTTGCTTCTGGTCGGCGCGGTCGCAGTGATGCTGATGGTCACCCAGGACATCGACGTCCCCGGCCGGGTCTGGGCATCGCTGCCACTCATCCTCGTCACCTTCATACTCGGGTTCTTGCTCTACGCCGTCTTGTTCGCCGCCGGCGGATCGTTGCTGTCGCGCCAAGAGGACAGCCAGCAGGTGCTGATGCCGCTCATCATGCCGCTCTTGGCCGCCTACGTCTTCGGCACGACCACCGTGACGAACCCGGACCGACTCGCGGTCAAGGTCCTGTCGTTTGTGCCCTTCAGCTCGCCGATCTTCTTGCCGATTCGGACCTCGGCCGGGCAGATCGAGATCTGGGAGGTCGTGCTGAGCCTCGCCGTCCTCGCCGTGTCGATCGCCGTGCTGCTGTATCTCGGCGCGAAGGTGTTCAACTACGCACTGCTTCGCACCGGGACCCGCGTGTCGATCCGCTCGGCGCTCACCGGACGAGACGCCAATTCGTAGGCGTCTCGACTTCTGGACGTGCCGCTACGGGCTCTCGCCGAGCCATGCATAGGCTCGGTCGAGGAGGAAGTCGCTGACCTCGTGGCACCGATCGAGGGTGTCGCACAGTTGTTCTTCGGCCATGTAGATGTGGGCCAAGGCCACGTCCACCTTCGCGGTGATGGTGAGGGAGCGTTTTGGTTCGCCCTCGACGCTGAGCGCAGCCATGTGCTCGGCCGCCGACACGTCGAGCGGGAGTTCGGTGCCGCCGATGCCGGCGAGCTCGGTGGCGAGGATGAGCAGGTCGGGGGTCTTGGTGAGCGGTGGCAGGGCCCAGGTGAACAGCACGGGGAAAGTGAGGTCGTCGGACGGGCGATCGTCGGGATCGTTGGCCAGGACTTCGTCCTCGAACGACAGAATGACCCGGGGGTCGAGATCGACGGCGAGGTGCAGGTCGAGTGGGCCACCGCAAGCGTTTTCGGGGTGCAGGTCGACCTCGAATGCCTGTCGCATCGAATACGTTTCGACGAAGTGGCGTTCGTCGTGGACGTGAAATCCGTGATCGGCGGCGTGGTCCTTCAGATCGGCCACGAAGCCCGCAATATCGATGACTGCCACCCGTACTCCTGCGCTTTGCCCGGTGCGGATGCCTAGCCTATGGCCTATGCAGGCAACCGAGGTTCGCAAAGTGCTTTCCGCTGCGGCAGCCGACGGCGCCGATGCGTTTGCCACGACTCGCGATCGAGGGTTTTCGGGCGAGCGCGAGGGCCAATACGCGTTCGACCTCACGACCGACGATGCCATCCTGCCGATCCTCGACGCTGCCGGGTTTGGCGTGCTCAGCGAGGAAGCGGGGCTGGTCAACGGTGACCGTGAGGTGGTGGTGGTGGTCGATCCTCTCGACGGATCCACGAATGCGTCGAAGCGGCTGCCCTGGTATTGCATCAGCCTCTGTGCGGTCGATGTCGACGGTGCATGGGTGTCGGTGGTGGTCGATCTGGCCAACGAGCAACGTTTTGATGCCATCCGGGGTGGGGGAGCACGCCGCAACGGCGAACCGCTCACCCGGGGGAATGCGCCGAGCCTCGATCGGGCCGTCATCGGCATTTCCGGTCTGCCTCCCGAGCCGCTCGGTTGGTGGCAGTTCCGCTGCTACGGCGCGGTAGCGCTCGACCTCTGTGCGGTGGCGAGCGGTTCGCTCGATGGCTACGTCGATTGCAGCGTCGATGCGCACGGTGTGTGGGACTACCTCGGCGCCGCGCTGATCTGCGCCGAAGCGGGCGTGCCCGTGGCCGACGCGCTCGGCCGTGATCTCCTCGTGCTCGACCATGCCACCCGACGCACGCCGGTGGCCGGCGCCGACGGTCCGATGCTCGAAGCCCTGCTGGCCAACCGCGCCCGTGCCCTCGGCTCCTGATTCGGCTGCCGGGATCCACACCGACAGCCACAGATAGTGGCGGCACGTGCACCGGCAGTGCGATATGCTGGTGGGTTGTGAAGAACTCGGCAGTGGCGCTCGCGATCGAACGGCGCGTGTATTGGGTGTTCGAAGGGCTGCCCCGGAAACTGCGGCGCCGCATCGTCGGCGCCGTCATGCCCAACTACGTGCTCGCTGCGTCGTGCGCCATCACCGGACCCGATGGACGGGTGCTGGTTGCCCGGTCGTCGTACCGGCGTTCTTGGGTGTTCCCCGGTGGGCTGCTCAATCGCAACGAGACCCCCGACGACGCGGTTCGTCGTGAGGTGAAGGAAGAGGTCGGCCTCGACATCA
>CBESNZ010000210.1:0-6181 GCA_965531045.1 uncultured Acidimicrobiales bacterium | reverse complement strand
TCGACCAACTTTTGGATTGGTTTGGTCGGTCTTATTATCAGCCTCTCCAACAAGAGCCTCCCCAGACGCCGCCCACACAAACGGGCATGCCGGCTGAGCCGGGCGAGATGACGGTGCCCGATACCTCCGACGTCGGCGCCCGAGTCGTGCAAGACCCGGTCGCAGCCCCACCCCCGCCCGTCCCGGCCGACCAGACCGTCATCGATTCGCCGGTGACCAACCCCGAACCGACGGCCGATCCCGGGCAGATCACCACAACCGAACCCCATTGGGACAAAGAACGCGACACCTACGTGCAGTGGGATCCCGTGCTCGCCGCGTGGATGCAGTGGGACGCGCCGAGCGAGCGATGGGTCCCGATCCGGTAGCGGTAACGGCCGGTCCGGGTCAGCTCTGCTCGAGCACCCCGAGCGACCGCAACCTGCGTTCGAGATGAAACTCCATGGCGTCCGCCGCCAAGTGGTCGACTTCGCCGGTCGCAGCCGACGGTGTGGCTTCGAGGGCGACACGTAGCTGACCACCGAGAATCTGCCGCATGATCTCGATCGCTTCGGGCGTGATCGGACGGCCACGACGGCAGTCCTTGCACAGCACGCCGCCACTTTGGTGATCGAACGCCACCAGACCGTCGGTTCGCTCACACGATACGCACCCGTCGAGGAACGGTTGCACGCCCTCGAGCGAGAGCAGCTTCCAGAAGAAGGCCGCAGAGACCAACCGACTCTGGGAATCGACCAGCGTGCCCAGTGCCCGCACCAACATCTCGTACAGCCTGATATCGGGACCACGTTCCTGCGCGACGTGATCGACCGCCTCGAGCATCGAGGATGCTCGCGACCACAGGTCGAGGTCGTTGCGAAGCGTCGGAAACCGATCGATCACCTCGACCTGGGTGACGATGTCGAGGTCGCCCCGGCCTCGATACAGCTGCAGCTGCACGTGACTCGTCGGCTCGAGACGCGAACCGAACTTGCTCTTGGTTTTTCGAATGCCCTTCGCAACCGCACGAACCTTGCCGTTTTCGCGCGTGACGAAACTGATGATGCGGTCGGCTTCGCCCAGCTTCCACGTGCGCAGCACCACACCCCGGTCGGAATAAAGGCCAGGCATGCGGGTTCAGCTGTCGACGCCGCCGAAGCGACGATCTCGGGCCTGGTACTCGCCGATGGCATCGAAGAGGTGTTCGCGGCGAAAGTCGGGCCACAGGACGTCGGTGAACACCAGCTCGCTGTAGGCGAGCTCCCACAGCAAGAAGTTGGAGATACGAAACTCGCCCGATGTGCGGACCATGAGGTCGGGATCTGGCATCTCGGGGTCGTACAGATGTTTCGAGATGGCCTTCTCGGTGATCTTTTCGGCCGGGGTGCCCGCCGCCACCAGCTCTCGGACCGCGTCGACGATCTCGGCGCGTCCGCCATAGTTGAACGCGATGGTGAGCGTCATCGTCGTGTTGCCCTTGGTGAGCTCGATCGACTCGTCCATCTGCTTCAGCAACCGCCTGGGCACCCGCCAATCACGCCGACCGGCGAAGCGCATCCGGACGCCGCGTTCGTGCAGCTCGTCGCGACGCCGCACCAGAATCGACTCGTTGAAGCCCATGAGGTACCGCACCTCGTCCTTGGGCCGCTTCCAGTTCTCGGTGGAAAATGCGTACACCGTGAACCATTCGACTCCCGCCTCGAGCGCCCCGTCGACCGCATCGAAGAGCGCCTCTTCACCGGCGGCATGACCCTCGGTGCGCTTCAGGCCCCGCTTCGTTGCCCAACGGCCGTTCCCGTCCATCACCGCAGCGATATGGCGTGGAATACGATTGGGGTCCAAATCGGCGAGCTTCACCTACCGGACGGTAGCGCTGTATCCACCTCATGTGGTGACGGAGAGCGCTATCGCCACAACGGGCGAACCGCGCGCCTATGGTCGATGCATCGGATCGAGTCCCGCACCGTGGGTCGTGCAGATGCAACGTCTGCATCGAGGCCCCGAACGTCGCGCCGGTGAGCCGCGCCGGGCGCTCTTCGCACTGCTGAGCATCCTGTTGGTGGCCGTGGCGTTGATCGCTGTGGTGCTGTCGCGAGTTCTGCTGTAACCACTCTGTCGGATCCACTCCGTAGGCTCGCTCGAATGACAACAGTCGACGATGCGCTGTCGCTGCTCGACGCGGCCACCACCGGCCTTCCCGGAGGTGGCGAGCGACGGGATGGCCAGCGTTCCATGGCAGAGGCCGTCGCCAACGCGGTCATTCAGAAGCGGCATCTCGTCGTGCAGGCGGGCACGGGCACGGGTAAGTCGCTCGCCTACCTCGTTCCCGCCATCAGTTCGGGCCTGAAAGTGGTCGTGGCCACGGCGACGAAAGCGCTACAGGACCAACTGGCCGAGAAGGACCTGCCGTTCCTCGATCGCACCATTCCGGGGGGCGTGAAATTCGCCGTGCTCAAGGGCCGGAGCAACTACGTCTGTCTGCAGCGCCTCGACGAGCTCGACACGCCGACCGATCAGCTCTCACTCGACGGCCTCACCACCAAAGACGACGAGGAGATCGCGCTGCTGCGCGAATGGGCCGACGAAACCCCCGACGGCGACCGGGCCGGACTCGAGTTCGAACCCTCGATCGGCGCATGGGCTGCGGTCAGCGTCGGGCCCCGTGAATGTCCGGGCAAAGCGCGCTGCGCACGCGGCGACGACTGCTTTGCCGAAGCGGCGCGCAGCCGAGCGGCCGCGGCCGATGTCACGGTGGTCAACACCCACCTCTACGGACTGCATCTGGCCACCGACGGACTCCTCGCCGACCACGACCTGGTGATCCTCGACGAAGCACATCAGTTCGAAGACGTCCTCTCCGCCACGCTCGGCTTCGAACTCAGTGCGGGACGATTTCGCAATCTTGCCCGCACCACCCGCGCGATCATCGACGACGAAGAGCTACTCGCCGAGTGCGAGGCAGCCGGCGATCGCCTCACCGACGAGTTCGCGCAGCACCGCGGCAATCGACTTCCCACCGAGTTGCCCGCAACGCTGTTCGATGCACTCAACAACGCCCGCAACCGGGCCGAACGGGTGCAGAACGCCCTCCGGGTCGTGCCCGACGATCGGTCGGTCGACGTCAAGAACCGCAAGTTGCGCGCCGTGCAGGCCGTCACCGCACTGATCGACGACGTCGATCTCCTGATGGACCTGAGCGATAGTCAGGTGGCGTGGGTTGAAGGTCCCGAGCGGTCCCCGATCGCCAAAGTGGCGCCCATCGAGGTCCACGATCTGCTCGACGAGCGCCTGTGGGAGGCGCGCACGGTCGTGCTCACCAGTGCCACGTTGCCCGAGTCGCTGCCCGCCCGCCTCGGGCTCGATGATCATCCCCACGACGTCCTCGATGTCGGCAGCCCGTTCGACTACGAACACAACGCGCTGCTGTACTGCGCCGCCCACCTGCCCGAACCGCGCGACGACCGCTACACCGACGCCTGCCTCGACGAGCTCGAACAACTCATCTTGGCCGCGGGCGGGCGCACCCTGGCGCTGTTCACCAGCCGGCGCATGATGCTCCTCGCCGCCGACGAACTCGACCCCCTCCTCCCCTACGAGGTGTACACGCAGGATCAGCTTCCGAAGGCCAAGCTCATCCAGAAATTCACCGAAGACGAAACCTCGTGCTTGTTCGCCACGATGAGTTTCTGGCAAGGCGTCGACATCCCGGGACCAGCGCTGTCCCTGGTCACCATCGACCGCCTGCCGTTCCCCCGGCCTGACGACCCGCTTCTCCAAGCGCGGCGCGATCTCGCCGGGCCCCGATCGTTCGGCCTGATCGACCTGCCTCGGGCATCGACGCTGCTCGCGCAGGGTGCCGGCCGCCTCATTCGGTCGTCGTCCGATCGCGGCGTGGTCGCCGTGCTCGATTCACGGCTCGCCACCAAGCGCAGCTATCGGTGGGAAATCATCAAATCGCTGCCGCCGATGAAACGCACTCGCGAGTTCGCCGAGGTCAAGGCGTTCCTGAACGATATTCGCGACGCCTGAGGCGAAGGACGGCCCAGAAGACAGCTCAGTAACCGAGACGGTCGAGGTGGTCGTCGCGGCGCTGCCAGTCTTTCATCACGTTCACCTGCAGTTCGATGAAGGCCCCTTCGGGCATCTGCTCACGCACGTTGATGCCAACCTGCTTGAGCACCGCACCCTTGTGGCCGATCACGATGCCTTTTTGCGACTCGCGTTCGACCAGGATCTCGCAGCGCACCCGCGGCCAGTCCCATTCGGTGACCCGGGTACTGATCGAGTGCGGCAGCTCTTCGCGGGTGACCGCCAGAAGTTGTTCGCGAACCAACTCGGCCACCCAGAACGCATCGGGTACATCGGCCACCGTGTCGTCGGGGTAGAACTGTGGACCCTGGGGCAGCCGCGCGATGAGATGCTCGACCAACGATTCGGTCCCGTCGCCGGTCTTGGCCGAGATCGGAAAGTACTCCGACAGGTCGAGTTCGCTGGCGCGGGCCAGCTGATCGAGCACCTGCTCGGGTTTGGCGATGTCGGTCTTGTTGATGGCCACGATGGCGTCGGGCGGCAGCTTGGACGCAACGAACTTGTCGCCCGGCCCGATCGGCATCGTGGCGTCGATCACCAAGACCGCGATGTCGACGTCGCCGATCGCGCCCGACGCCGTGGAATTGAGCCGCTCGCCGAGAGCGGTGCGGGGCTTGTGCATTCCCGGCGTATCGACGAACACCATCTGCACGCCGGGACGATTCAGGACCCCGCGAATCTGATGGCGGGTGGTCTGCGGTTTGTCGGACGTGATCGACACCTTGGTGCCGAGGATCTGGTTGAGCAGCGTCGACTTTCCCACGTTCGGCCGACCCACAAACGTGACGAAACCCGATGCGATGTCCTTCCCGTCGCCCCACATCGGCGCGCTGGGCGCGGCTTGCGAGACGTCCAGATCGGGATCGTCGGGCGGATCGAACATCGACTCGTCGGCATCATCGTTCACGAGCTGGCCTCGGTTCGCTGGTCGGAAACTTCTTCGTCCGGCTGCGCTACGGCCGTACTGATTCGCACCTGGGTGATTCGCCGTCCTTCGACATTCTCGACCACGAGCTGTGCGGCGTCGAGGTTGAGATGTTCGCCGGCTTCCGGCAGGTGACCGAGCAACGAGAAGATGAGTCCGCCGACCGTGTCCCAGTCGCCATCGGGCAGGTCACGGCCGATCAACGACTCGAGCGCGTCGACCGGCATCCGGCCGTGCACCAGAACCTCGCCGGCAGCATCGACGGCGAACAGCGGCTCTTCGCGGTCGAACTCGTCGATGATCTCGCCGACCAACTCCTCGACGAGGTCTTCCATCGTGACGAGACCGGCGGTTCCTCCGTACTCGTCGACCACGATCGCGAGCAGGTTGCGCTTCTCCTGCATCTCGCGCAAGAGGCTCTCGACGGACTTGGTCTCGGGTACGTACAGCGGATTTCGGGCGACGGTGATGACGGACGTGGCGCCGCGGCCAGCGCGGTCGGCCTGCGCGAGCCGTTTGGCGTGCACCACACCGACGATGTCGTCGGTGCGATCACGAAAGACGGGAAGGCGGCTGAAGCCGGACTCGATCGTGAGGCTGAGCGCCTCGGCGACCGTGGTGTCCCGCGCCACCGCGACCATGTCGGTGCGCGGTGTCATGACCGCGCGAGCCACCGTGTCGCCGAACACGATGACCGACTGGATCAGCTCCCGTTCCGAAGGGTCCAATATCTCGGATTCAACCGCCGCCGACGCAACGGCGATGAACTCCTCGTCCGACGTGATCAATCCGGCTCGGCGAGCCGACGGCAGCAAGAGATTGGAGAACCACAGCAAGATGCTCGCCATCCATCGCATCGGCGGAACGGCATGCAATGCCCGGATCAAGGGGGTGAGGCGTTGCGCGACCCGCAACGGGTCATGCAGTGCCCACCCCTTGGGCAGTGCCTCGCCGAACGTGAAGAACACGGCGAGCAGCCCGAGCAGGGCTCCCACGGTCCATCCGGCCGACGCATCACGCAACAAGAGGACCACGATCGACGCCGCGCCCAAGTGGCTGGCGACGCTGAGGAGAAAGATCGGGCTCAGGACCCGCTCGCGATTCTGGAGAATCCACGAGAGATAGGCAACGTGCGCCCCGTCTTGTTCGTTGGCGAAGGCGATGGCCTCGGCCTGCGCCCGATTGACG
>CBESNZ010000209.1:0-6285 GCA_965531045.1 uncultured Acidimicrobiales bacterium | reverse complement strand
AGTGATTGAGCCGCACCGAACTGGTCTGGTGGGTGCCGGCCATGTCGGTAGCGAGATCGGGGGTGAGCCCGAGCGCCTGATGCACCAACTCGAGCGTGCGATAGCCGAGGTCGGCGAAGGCGGCGAAGTGCTCGCCCATCGTCGATTTGAAAGCCGGCCAGCCGTCGGGCCAACGATTGGGGTCGGCATCGGCAGCTCGCATGGGGTCGACGAAATCGAATACCTCCTTGTGGTCACGACGCCGCTTCGTGAGCTCGCGGTCGTAGTAGCCCAGGGGATTCGTTGCATCGCGCCGCACCGATTCCTTCCGCTCCCGATCGCCCTCGAAGAAGTCGCGAGTGGTGGCCCACGTTCGGTCGATGAGGCTGTCGAGGCCATGACCCTCCAGCAGGAAGAACCCGTGGTCGGCGCACGCAGCGTCGAGCGCATCGAGCGATGTTGCGGTGGGTGAACCGATGTCGACGACTGGCACGAGATCCATGCGTCGACGGTAGTAGATCTACGAGCGTCGGCGCCTGCGCAGCGTGACGCTGATCCGGGGTTGGGCGTGAGCCGCCTTTGGCACCGCGTGTTCGAAACGCTGCTGGCAGCGCCCGCCCATGACCAACAGGTCGCCCGACGCAAGGTCGAACCGCGTGCTCGATCCACCGCCGCGCGGCCGGATGAGGAATCGACGAGGTCCGCCAAGGGAGACGATTGCCACCTGTGGCTCGACGAGATGACCGATGCGGTCGCCGTGCCAGGCAACGCTGTCGGATCCGTCGCGGTAGTAGTTGCAGAACACCGTGTCGAACGGCTCGCCATAGTGCACCTTGAGTGCCCGACTCACGGAGGACACGACCGGGTGGTCCGAGGGCCGCATCCGCCCGGACAGCCGGGGCTCGGGCACGAGGTTGCCCCACATCAACCGGTTGCCCTGGGTCCACTCGAGTTTTGCGATGAGCTGCCGGAGCAGGTCATCGCCACCGAGGAGCCAGTTGGTGGACGTGTCGATCCAGCAGTGATCGTCGAGATGGACACGCTCGATGGCGGCCGTCGGGTTGAGTTCTGGGAATCCAGTGGCGAACAGGCTGCCCTGCATGCTCCGAGTCTAGCGAACATACGTTCGTCGTGCATGCACTCACGCTGCTACCCCGGTGAGAGCTACGCCGCCGGGCGAGATGTGACAGGCTTCGACCATGACCCGTCTCGGCTATCAGATCCCCAACTTCACCTACCCTGGAGTCGACAACGCGCAGTTGTTCGACCGCGTCGTCGCCCAGGCCAAGGAGGCCGAGGAGGCGGGCTTCGACCGCGTTCTGGTGATGGACCACTTCTACCAGCTCCCTGGAATCGGCGCGCCGAACGAACCGATGTTCGAGTGTTACACCCTACTTTCGGCCCTCGCCCAGCACACGAGCAAGGTACGGCTGTCGTCGCTCGTCACCGGCAACACCTACCGAAATCCCACCCTGCTGGCCAAGACCATCACCGCGCTCGACCACGTGTCACACGGGCGGGCCACGCTTGGCATCGGCGCCGGTTGGTTCGAGGAGGAACACGACGCGCTGGGGTTCGAATTCGGTACCTTCACCGAACGATTCAAAAAGCTGGAAGAAGCGCTCAACATCATCGTGCCGATGTTGAAGGGCGAGGAACCGTCCCTCGACGGCGAGTACTACCAGGTCAGCAACGCCTACAACGTCCCGGCGCCAATCGGACGGATCCCGATCATGATCGGCGGCGCGGGCGAGAAGAAGACGCTGCGGATGGTTGCCCAATACGCCGATGAGTCGAACCTCACCGGCGAGGTGTCGGAGATTCCCCGCAAGCTCGATGTGCTCGCCGCCCATTGTGAGCGGCTCGGACGCGACCGATCACAGATCAAGGTCACCAAGCTGATGATGGTCGGCGTCGCCCCCACGATGGAGCAGGCGCAGGCCGACCTCGACGAACTCGCCGCCTCGAAAGGCTGGAATGCCGAGATCGTCGAGATGGTCAAGGGCATCATCATCTTCGGCGACCCCGACACGGTCGGAGAAAAGCTGCAGGAGGCCTATGCCATGGGCCTCGATGGCATGACCATCAATCTGCCGGGCAATGGCCACATTCCCGGTCGTATCTCCCTGCTCGCCGAGGTTGCCAACAAGGCAATGGCGTAGCCGGCTCACCCGAATCCCCGTCGCACTTCAACGCCGAACCACTACGTTGGATGCCGTGAGCGACACGCAAAAACGCCGGTCGAGCGACCATTCCAGTGAACACGGCCACTCCCACGCCAACGGTGACGGGTTCGACGACGCGCACGGCCCCACGCAGGTGCCGATGGTCCACAAACATCGAGATATCCAGGGCGGCACGATTCGGGCGGCCATCTTCGGCATCAGCGATGGCCTGGTGTCCAATGTCGCTCTCATCCTCGGCGTTGCGGCGGCCTCCACCGAGGCGTCCGGGGTGGTCGTGGCGGGCGTCTCCGGGTTGCTCGCCGGCGCAGCGTCCATGGCGGCCGGTGAGTACGTCTCGATGAAGGCGCAAAGCGAGCTGGTCGAACGAGAGATCGAGATCGAACGGCGATCGATCGCCAGCGACCCGGTGGCAGAAGAGCGCGAGCTCTCAGCGATGTACGCCCGCAGGGGTATCCCAACCGACCAGGCCGCCTCGATGGCCGAAACCATTCACGCCGACCCCGACCTCGCGCTCGAGGTGCACACCCGAGAAGAGCTCGGCATCATCCCCGGTGACACCGGCGATCCCGTGGGTGCCGCCATCAGCTCGTTCTTGGCGTTCGCCGTCGGGGCGACCATTCCGCTGGTTCCCTGGCTCATCACCGACGGAAGCGTCGCGACCATCACGTCCGTGATCGCCGGAATTGTGTCCGCCGCCATCGTCGGCATCACGTTGGCCCGCTACACCGAGCGGTCCGCCGTACGAACCGCGGCCCGACAGGTCACCTGGGCCAGTGGTGCATGCCTCGCCACGTTTGCGATTGGGTCAGCCCTCGGCCAAGTCGTGTAACCGGCCGGCGCCTTCTACGAGAACAGCACGATCAACGCGTACAACACGCCGCAGCCGGTGAAGAGCACGGCGGCGATTCCGACCACATTGGTCGCGGTGGGATGCGCCACGTCTTGACCACTTCGCAGCGGCCCATGCAGATCGTCGTAGTGTTGCGCAGCCCACAACAGCATGACCGACCCACACGCCGTCTCGGCCAAGCCGATCAGCGCGAACACGAAGTGCGCTCCGTCGGAGCCGTAGCGCGCCAGCAAGATGCCCGCCACCATCAACGAAATCGCGGTTCGCTCCCACGCGAGTGCCGTGCGTTCGTGCTGCAGCCCCTCGTCGAACACGCCGGACGGGCCATTGTCGGCACCCGCGTGGTCTGCCACGGAGCTCAAAGGCGGTCGATCACAAACAGCAACGCAGCGGTGAAGCCCAACAATGCGGTGCCGACGGTCATGAGGGCCGGAAGGCGACTGTGCGGGAGGGGTTCCCCGAGACGCATCGCCCGCTCGTTTCGGGCCCAGCGTCGGTAGGAGGTGGCTGCGGTGACAAAACTCAGGCCGAGAAGGGTGAGGCCCAAGGCCTCCTGGCCGTAGAAGTTCTCGATGAGACTGATCGCTCCGAGGCCGCCCGCCGCCAGCGCCAACGCCGTTCGGATCCAGGCGAGAAACGTTCGCTCGTTTGCCAACGTGAACCGATAATCGGGATCACTACCGACCTGTCGCGGATCGTTCGGAATCGGGAAGTCCATGCGCCGCCGATTGTGCTTGCCCTCGTCGCTCACTTCGAGGCCACGCTGACGAATCGGGTGACTTCATCGACCCCGCCGGCAATCACCATGATCGCTCCCTCACTCGGCACGGTTTCACTGCTCGCGTAGGTGAATGCCCCGCCCCGCGGTTTGATGCACACGGCGGTGACCGAATGGTCGCGTCGTAGATTGGAGTCGCCGAGAGGCTTCCCCAGCAGGCGGCTCGGTACCCGCATCTCGGCGAGCACGAATCCGTCGTCGAGTTCGAAATAGTCGAGGACCTCGCCGGTGACGATGTGGGCGACCCGCGCTCCCATCTCCTTTTCTGGATAGACGACCTCGTCGGCGCCGACCCGCTCGAGAATTCGGCCGTGCTCGTTGGTGATCGCCTTGGCCCAGATGTGTTTGACGCCGACATCCTTCAGGGCTGCGGTGGTGAGAATGCTCGCCTCGATGCCGGTTCCGATTGCGACCACGGCGACGTCGAAGTTGGCGGCACCAAGCTGGATGAGCGTGTTGGCGTTTGTGGCGTCGGCGACCCGTACATGGGTCAGTTTGCCCGACCATTCGTTGACGATTTCCTGGTCCACGTCGACGGCGAGCACCTCGACGCCGAGGCCCACCAATTCCGATGCCAGCGAGGTGCCGAAGCGACCGAGTCCGACCACAAAGGCCGAGTTCGCCGACACTGCCTCTCCATCGTGCGCGGTGCCGGTGACCCATGCGCGCAGACGGTCCAAACTCGTGGTCATCGTTCTTCCTGTTCGTCCCTCATCGGGTCCTTCGGTATGCATGTGCGTGGCGCCTTCTCAGCCTACGATCAACTGCTCTTGTGCGAAGCCATATCGCTTCGGTTCTTGCCGAAGAAGCAAAGCGGTGCCAAAGGTAAGGGGACCGACGCGACCGAGGAACATCAAGACCACGATCACCACACGGGCCAGACCATCGAGCGCGGTGGTGACCCCGGTGGATATGCCCGCGGTGCCGAACGCCGACGCGGCCTCGAAGAGCAGCTCACCAAAGGGAAGGTCGGGCTGAAGTGCGGTGAGAAGAAAGGTTGCCGTTCCGACTGTTCCGAGCGCCGCGACCACCAGGGCCAACGCCCGGCGTTGCTGCTCGGGCGAGATCTCGCGTTCGAACATCGTGGGTGTCGAGTCGCGTCGGAACTCGGCGAACGTGGACTTCACGACGACCGCAAACGTCGAGGTCTTGATGCCGCCACCGGTCGAGGCGCTGCTGGCGCCGATCACCATCAGCAGCACGAGTACGAGCCACGAGGCGGTTCGCATCGAACCGATCGGCAACGTGTTGAAGCCCGCGGTTCGTGCCGTGGCCGACTGGAACATGGCGGCGACCAACGAGTCGCCGGTCGACAGCTCCCCGAGGGTCTCGGCGTTGCTCCATTCCACGATCGCGATCAGCACGGCCCCGCCGAGCAACAGCAGAGCGCTCACGGCGAGCGTCACCTTCGTATGAAGACTCCACGTGCTCGGCTGCCTCCAGCGTCGCCGCAACTCGAAGACGACCGGAAACCCCAGGCCTCCGACGATGAACGCTCCGGCGATGACGACATTGACGTACCAGTCTCCGACGTAGCGCTCGAGTCCGCCGTCGAAGATCGAGAACCCGGCGTTGTTGAAGGCGGACACCGCGTGGAAGACGCCGAGGTGAATTGCCTGCCACACCCCCGGATCGTCGTCGACGAGGAATCGTCCCGTCAGCAACACCGCGACAACGAGCTCGGCGGCCACCACAAAGACCACCAGATTTCGGATGAAGTGGCGCAGAACCCCGAGATCGGAAACGCCGAGCTCCTCCCCCGCCAGCAGACCGCTCCGGACGCCGAGCCGTCGATTCAGGGCGATGCCGACGAAGCCGGCCATGGTCATGATGCCGAGCCCACCGATCTGGATGAGACCCAAGAGCACCATCTCGCCGAACGATGACCACGCCGTGCCGGTGTCGACCACGACGAGCCCGGTAACCGTGACCGCGGACGCTGCGGTGAAAAATGCGTCGCCGACGGAGATGTCGACCCCCTGCGCGCTCTCCGTGTGGCTCGCCGGCAGCCAGAGCAATGCGGTTCCGAGCGCGATCAGTGCCCCAAAGCATCCAACGACGAGCAGCCCTGGGTGATCGATGCGTCGGTCGCGCTCCACGGCTGGCATCCGGCGAGCCTACGCAGGGCCGAAGAAGGGCAGGTGCACCCCGGTCGCGAGGGCATGAAATTCGACCTTGACCCTGTTGCCCTCCTCGATCTGGTCGGGTTCGATCCCGACGATCGCGCTCATCATGTCGAATCCCTCGTCGAGTCGAATGATCGCCGGCGCGTACGGCACGGCGAACCCGGCGGTCGGCGGTCGCCACACGACGGTCCACGAGTACACCCGACCGAGCCCCTCGCTCATCTGCCACGTGAGGTCGAGATCGCGACAGCCGCTGCAGGCGACGCCGGGCCCGAACTTCGCCAGGCCGCAGCGGACGCAGCGTTGATAGCGCAACTCTTCCCGCTCGGTGCCGTCCCAGTAGTGGCGCGAAATCGACGTGGGCGA
>CBESNZ010000208.1:0-6291 GCA_965531045.1 uncultured Acidimicrobiales bacterium | reverse complement strand
TTCGCTGATGCCGCGTTCACCCAGAACCGCAATCTGGTGAAAGTTCAGCGCCGTTGACAACAGCGATGGTGTCGCCACGACGGCGGACAACATCCAGAACGCCGGGTTGCGCAATGCCTCGGATCGTGTCGACGAGCCGCGGTCGGGCACCGGTTTGGTGTCGACGGTGCGATCGCGAAACGACTGCCCGTCGGGGACTTGGCCGACGTCCTCTGGGCGGTCGATCATGCCGAAGCGAGCGACGGGGAGGACGACCGCCCATACCGCGATGGCCGCGATCACCCAGGCGGTACGCCACGAGGTGAACCCGATCACCGCATTGAGCGCGATCGGCGTCAATGCCATCAGGCCGCCGCCCGCCGCGGCGACGATGCCGGCGGCGAACCCGCGATTGCGATCGAACCACAACCCGACGGCGACGGTCGAGGTGAGCGACAACGAACCTTGGCCGAGCAGGCGAATGCCGACGAATCCGAGGGTGAGCGTGACGAAACCCTGCACCTGCGACATGCCGATCAGCGCCAGGCCGAATGCGACACCGACGATGGTCATGATCGTCCGCAACCCGAAGCGGTCGATGCGCCGGCCGACGAGCGGGAGCATCGTGGCTCCGCCGAGCGTGCCGAGCAGGTAGGCGAACGACACCTGGTCGCGGGACAGCCCGAGGCCCTCGATCATGGGGTCGGTGAAGACCGAGACGCCGATCGTCTGGCCCGGACTGGTCATCACCATGGTGACGACCGCCAGGGCGACAATCCGCCAACCCGAGAAGCCCGGAGCGCGGGTGGCGGAACGACTCACCGCAGGAGTCTGCCACCGGCGACCATCGGATCTGCGCTCGTGCTGGAGATCTGTTCGGATCGACCCCGGCGAACGGCTGCCCTAGGCTGAAACCAGTTCTAGTTGCCCCGGGAGCTCTTGTGACAGACATCGATTACGTACCGTTCGACGCCGACAACCACTACTACGAAGGCCACGACGCCTTCACTCGCCACGTGCCGAAGGAGTGGCGCCGTCGCTGTATCGAGTGGGCGGAAATCGACGGCCGCAAGTATCACGTGGTCGGTGGCCGGGTCAGCCATGCGGTCACCAACCCCACGTGGAACCCGATCGCCAAGCCCGGTGCACTGCACGAGTATTTCCGCGGAAACCCGAACAATCGGTCGCCGCTCGAGATGCTCGCCG
This sequence comes from uncultured Acidimicrobiales bacterium, assembly GCA_965531045.1. GTDB lineage: Bacteria > Actinomycetota > Acidimicrobiia > Acidimicrobiales > SHLQ01 > CBESNZ01. The sequence continues at coordinate 5,106 of CBESNZ010000208.1, read as the reverse complement.
AGCGCGAACCGCTGCCGGCCGAGTACATCGACCGAGACGCCCGGGTGTCGAGGCTCGAGCAGCAAGGCCTGTCGGGAGTGTGGCTGTTTCCAACGTTGGGTGTGCTCTACGAGGAGCTCATTCACGAAGACATCGATGCCTGCAAGGTGCTGTTCGGAGCCTTCAATCAATGGCTGCAAGAAGACTGGGGCTGCGCGTACCAGGACAAGATCTTCGCGGCGCCGTACATGGCGTTGGGAGACGTCGACTTCGCCGTGGCCGAGTTCGAAAAGGCGGTCGACAACGGAGCCCGCGTCGTGTGCATGCGACCGGCACCGGTGTTCACCGCCGATGGTTTCAAGTCGCCCGGCGATGCGATGTTCGACCCATTCTGGGCCCGGGTGAACGAGGCCGGCGTCACGGTTGTGGTGCACGCAGCCGACAGCGGTTACAAGACCAACGGCTACGCCGAGGATGGCTTCTCGGCCGCCGGCGTGGGCAAGGGCGGCTCGTACGGCCCCACCATCAAGGGCTTCAACATCGAGCGGGCGGCATTCGACTGGCTCATCACCATGTCGTTCGAGCGCATGTACGAGCGCTTTCCCAACCTGCGCATCGCATCGGTCGAGAACGGGTCCGACTTCCTCGGCCAGCTCTTCAGAAAGCTTCGCCAAACAGAACGCAAGTACCTCGGGTATTTCAACGAAGACCCCATCGAGCAATTCAAAGAGCACGTGTGGATCAACCCGTTCTGGGAGGACGACCCCTACGAGATCGTCGACCTCATGGGCTCCGACCGGGTCATCTTCGGTTCCGACTGGCCCCACATCGAGGGCATGCCGCAACCGCTCGACTACATGGTCGAGATCAAGGAGATGCCCGAAGCCGACCAGAAGAAGGTCTTGCTCGACAACGTGACCGAGCTCAACGCCGTCCGGCCTGCCTAGTTTCGCGGTCACGGCTCGCGGACGCGACCAGCGATCGCCCCGCTACGGGGTTTCGGGTTGGGGATCGCCTTGCTGCCGCACCGTTGATGTGTCTGCGGTCGGACCGTCAGCCATGTCGTGGCCGAGGTCGTCGAGGTGGACGGTGTCGCTCGTGATCGCGGCGGTCACGGCAGAGCCGAGGGCGATGCCCATGGCGACGGCGGCAGCGAGCCAACCGACGAGTGGAAGCTGTGACCCGGAAGATCGCGAGGCGATCAGGCCGGCGACGGCGAACACGACGGCGGGGCCCACGGAGGTGGCGAGGCGAAGGAACGTTCGCTCGCCGCCCGTCGCCTGGGATTCTTCGCCGATCCGTTTTGCGAGACGTCGAAGGCCGACGCCGGCGCCACCCACCTGGGCGCCGCCGAATGATGTCGCGAGGGCTCCGATCGCCGCCGCGAATCCGAGCGACGTTGCCCATCCGGTGTCGAGGCCCAGCGCGAACACGACCGAGGACAAGACGATCGTGCCGAAAACCAGTCCAGCCAACGCGGCGAAGTTCTTCATACCGTCACTTCGGCCCTGCCTGCGGGTGTCTTGAGGGTCGCGGGCAGAAGGTGTGGCCGCCGATCAGGTCGCGGGCGTCCCGTTGCTGTGGGAGAACAACCAATCGAGCACGTCGGGTGCATGGTTCGGGGTGAACAGCGGTATGTGGCCGCCACCCTCGATGGTCCAGAGTTCGACCGCGGTGTCATCGGCACAACCGTCGATGAACTGCACCGAGGTTTCCGCCCCGTCGACCCGGGTGTCGATGTCGAGGTTCGGGCGGGTTTGCACGGCATTCGTCGGGCAGCTGTTGAGCCCGGCGAACCGATCGAACATCTCGAGCGCTCCCGGGTAGACGCCGGGATTGGGATCGTAGGAGATGGTCGCGTCGGCGTCGCCGTGCAGCTGCAGCACGGCGATTGGCTCCGATGGCGCACATGACGCCTCGTCGAGGAAGCTGGATCCGGCGAGCGAGGCAATGGCGGCAACCTGGTCGGCGTGCTCGCACGCCATCGTGTACGACATGAACCCGCCGTTGGAGTGGCCCCACAGGTACACGCGGTCGGCGTCGGCGCTGTAGGTCGCGAGGGCCTCGTCGATGAGGCCGCTGAGATAGCCCGAGTCGTCGACGCCGGTACCGCAGCACGATGCTCCGGTGGCCCAGAATCTGGTGCCTTGTGCGTTTTGTGTGCCATCGGGTTGGATCAGGATGAAGTCTCGTTCGTCGACCTGGCCGGTGGCGCCGAAGTACGCCGACTGGACAAAGCCGCTGGCCCCGAAGCCGTGCAGGACCATGACCACCGGGTACTCCTGGTTCGGGTCGTAGTCGGTGGGCAGCACCACGGTTGCGGGACGGTCGGCGGGCCCGATTTCGGTCGGCGGGGCGTCCTGCACCACGACGTTGGCGATGGCGGGAGCGGTGCGGCACGGTTGACCGCGCAACGCGCCGCACGCAGGCAGCGGTGACGGTACCGACACGCCGGCGAGTTCGGGAAGCGCAATCGACGAGGCGTGTTCGGCCGACGTGCCGATGACGTGGGTCGCCTCGGCGCCGGGGCCGTCGAGCTCGAACTCCCAGGTGGCGTGGTCTCCGCCCGGCGTATTGAGCGTGACCCGCAAGGACGAGCCGGCCCGGAACGCATGGGCGAACGCAGGGATCTGGATGCGCATCTGGGTCCATTCGCCGGGTACCAGCTCGGCCCAGTCCCGTTCCCGTGCCGAGATGATGGGGTTCAGCTCGGTGGCGCGCCAGTGCAGACCGCGGTAGCTGGCCTGCAGCACGCCGCTCTGTACCCGTACCTCGTTGCCATCGGGGTGCACCTCGCTGAGCACCGCTTCGAGCTCGGCATCGACGGCGTCGGTCTGCACCCAAAGGTCGACGCTGGCCGTCCCGGTCAGCAGTAGATCCTCGAGCAATGGCTTGGTCTGGAATCGGGCGTTCTCGCCTTCGACCTGCGGGATCCACTGGTAGGTGGGGTCGGCGTGCCAGATGTCGCCACCATTGTGAAAGCTCGTTTGGCTGACGGCAGGGTTCGGCACGATCGATACGCCCACCTCGGGGCCGGTCGGTGCCGCGTCGGTCAAGTCGCCGTCGGCGTCGAGAAACAGCCGCTTGGTGGTGGTCGCCGGTGGCGGCCAATCGTCGGTGCTGTACGACCACGCGGCTTGGGGCAATCCGTGTTCGCCTCCGGCGCCGCTTTCGAACAGGATCTTGATGGGATCTTCGGACTCCCACCTGGCCTTGGCCTCGGCATGGGTGCTGACGTCGGCCCATCGATCAGGTGGGAGGGGCACGTTGCCGCCGTAGATCGCGTTCGACAGCACGGCGGTGAGCGTGGCGGCGTCCGGCGGAAGGCTGGGTACCTGCTCGGCAACGTAGATGTCGAGGAATGCCGCCCACTCCCTGAGGATCTGGGGAGCGAATCCATCGCCGTGCAGGCCGTTGTAGATGGTGGCGTGTACCGACGGAGACGAGTCGAAGCGGCCGAGCAGTTCGCCGAAGCTGGGACCGGTCTGCTCGTCCTGGAACGCCGATGCAAGGAACACCGGGACGTCGATGCCGCGCACCCACGAGCGGATGTCGAGCGGCTTGGCCACGCTCGACGTGTAGAACGGGAAGTCCCGCGCCTTCTCGGTGGCATCGACGTTTTGCAGACGAAGCAATTGATTGGCCTCGCACGTGGTGTCGCCATCGGCGATCAGGTCGCGAACCCATCCCGTGCCATTCGGTCGGGAGTTGTTCAGTACCTGGTCGGCCCAGGACGTTGCGAACCCGGTGTTGAGGAGACCACCGGGACCCAAGATGCCGGTGGCGGTGTCGCCATAGACGCTGACGGGAGCGATCGACGCCAGGCTCGGCGGGTGCGACTTGGCGACCCAGAATTGTGCGATGCCGGGGTACGACAGGCCGACCATGCCGACCTTGTTGTTCAGCACCCACGGCTGGGCCGCCACGGCCTCGATGGCGTCGTAGCCGTCGAGTACCTGCATGTCCTCGAAGAAGTCGTAGGCGCCGCCGGAGCAGCCGCTACCACGCACGTTGACCCCGACCACGGCGTAGCCGAACAAGCTGGCGATCAGCGACGACGGTTGAGCCGGTCCGCCGCCGACGAGAGCACCGAGACTGCCGTTGGGGTTCGAGGGGTCGTAGCCGCTGTACTCGACCACGGTGGGGTAGGGGCCGTCTTCGATCGGGCCGGGCAACACGACGTTTGCCGAAAGTAGGGTGCCGTCGCGGGTCTCGATGTACTGGAAGCCGTCGATGAGTTCCTGGTCGGCGTAGAACGACTGTTGCGGCGCCGGGTCGTCGGTGGATCCGACGGCCAAACTCCAGTTGACTCGGCCGCCGCTCGCGACGATGAAGTAGCCGGGCTTGAGTTCGCGGAACATCGCCGCGCCCTGCGCATCGACGGACACGGTCTCGACGTGGATCGCGCCCCACACCCCCGCCGTGCGGCGCCAACGCCACAGTTGGGCCATGTCACCTGGATCGGCCTCGGTGACGAAGATCTGGTTGAGGCCCGGGCGCGCATCGAATTCGGGAGGGAGGAGCCATGGACTTCCCGCTTCGATACCCAGGTCGGCCGGGGTCGGGATATCGGCCGTGTCGTCGACTGCTCTGGTGGCGGCGCCGGCATGACCGGGGGCGGAACCGGAGGCCTCCTCGGCTTGTGAGGGGGCGGCGAGCGTGGCGAGCAGCGACGCGACCGTGAACAAGATCAGGAGTTGTTTACGCACCCCATACACATAGTCGCTTCTCGCTCACGTGTCGAAATGGCACGGAAGGCCCTCAAAGCGCAGTCGAATGCCGAGACGGGTGACACGCCGAGCCGGTCCTGGGAAGCGGGACGGGGCGAATTACGATTCGTCTGTGGACAATCTGCTCGCGGCCCGGAATCAGATGGCGTTGTCACTGGGATGGCACATCGTGCTGGCGTGCTTCGGGGTCGCCCTGCCGGCGATGATCTACGTCGCGCATCGGCGCTACCTCAAGACCGGTGACGAACATGCGCTCACCCTGGCCCGCCGTTGGGCGAAGGTTTCCGCAGTGTTGTTCGCGCTCGGTGCGGTGTCCGGCACCGTGCTGAGCTTCGAGATGGGGTTGCTCTGGCCGGGACTGATGGAGACGTACGGGGACGTCATCGGGCTGCCGTTT
>CBESNZ010000207.1:0-6354 GCA_965531045.1 uncultured Acidimicrobiales bacterium | reverse complement strand
GTTTCCGTCGCCGGCGCCCCCGACCGTCCCCCTCGTCGCTCCGACGCCACCAGCGCCGAGGGCAGGGCAACAGCCGGCCCCGCCGGCTCGATCCGAACCCCCGGCGGCTCCTGCGCCCAACCCCGGCAGCAGCAGATGGGTGGAGGGTGTCGGGTACGTCGACATCGCGCCGCCCCCTCCGGCTGCGCCACAGGCCGAACCTGTGCCCCCTCCGGCTGCGCCCCCGGCCGAACCGCCGCCTGAACCGTCAGCCGATGGTCCGACGGGCCGATGGAAGCCGGGTGTCGGGTACGTCCCCGAAGACGACGACTAGCTCGGCCGCAGCTGGTGATGCAGGCGGCCGTCGACCTACGCTCCGCGGATGGCCTTTGCTCGCCCAGCCGAACCCATTACCGGAAGCGACGACGACATCCGGGCGGCGCTCGAAGACGCCAGCATCCCGGCGCTGCTGCCCGCAATCGCGATGCTGGCGGGCGATCTCACCTTGTTGCGCCCCGAGCTCCGTTGGAACGCTGAGCGGATGCGCGAACCCAACTGCGGACTCACCTCCGAGCAGGTGTCCGCGACCCGCGACATAGCGTTCGACGTACTGGTTCGTCATCGTGACGGCACGCTCGATGCCGCCGCACTCGGCGAAGGCGATCTCGAAACGCTGATGCGTTATGCGGCCGGCGGTGCCGAGATGGGCGATTACGTCGGCCTGATGACCGAAGAGCTCGCGGTGTCGGGAGAAGACCTGCGAGCGCCCTCATGGGCCAAGCAGGACATCGCTCCAGGCCGCGATTTCCACGTCGTGGTCATCGGCGCCGGTATGTCGGGTCTGCTCGCATCGCATCGTTTGCAGCAAGCGGGCGTGGCCCACACCGTCCTGGAGAAGAACGCCGACGTCGGCGGCACCTGGCTGGAGAACACGTACCCGGGTTGTCGGGTCGACGTGCCGAACCATTCCTACAGCTACTCGTTTGCGCAAAAGGACGACTGGCCTCACCACCACTCGACCCAGCCGGTGCTGCTCGAGTACTTCCGGACGTGCGCCGACGTGTTCGAGCTGCGCAAGAACATCTCGTTCGACACCGAGGTCATCGACGCAACGTTCGACGAGGTCGCCAATCGCTGGACCGTCCGCACGAGAGGTGCCGGCGGCGAGTCCAGCGTCGTTGCCGACGCGCTCATCAGCGCTGTCGGGCAGCTGAACCGGCCCAATGTCCCCGACATCGCCGGCGCCGAATCCTTCGCCGGACCGATGTGGCACACCTCTCGCTGGAATCACGATGTCGACCTCGAGGGCAAGCGGGTGGCGTTCATCGGCAATGGGGCGACCGGCGCGCAGGCCATCCCGGAGGTCGCCAAGGTCGCGTCCCAGGTCACGGTGTTCCAGCGCACGCCCAACTGGTTCGTCCCGGCCGAGGACTATCACGCCGAAGTGGCCCCGGGGCTGGCCTGGCTGTTTCGCCATGTGCCGCACTACAACCGCTGGTATCGCTTCTTTCTCTTCTGGCGGGGGGCGGAGGGGGTCTTGCCGGCCACGGAGGTCGACGACGGCTGGGATGGCGACGGGCTGTCGGTCGGGGCGGCGAATCAAGAGCTACGCGACCTCCTGACGATGTACCTGCAGCTGCAGTACGCCGAGCGCCCTGACCTTCTGGCGCAGATGGTGCCCCAGTACCCGCCGGCGGCGAAGCGCATTCTGTTCGACAACGGGACGTGGGCGAGCACGATGCAACGGGACAACGTCTCCGTCGTCGGCGAAGGCATCGAAACCATGACCGAAACCGGTGTGGTGGACGGCGCCGGGGTGCACCACGACTTCGACGTCATCATCTACGCGACCGGCTTCGAAGCGTCGAAGTTCCTGACGCCGATGAAGCTCTACGGACGGGACGGCGCCGACCTGCACGAGGTCTGGGACGGCGACGCACGGGCCTACCTCGGCCTCACGGTGCCGAGCTTCCCCAACTTCTTCTGTCTGTACGGCCCCAACACGAACATCGTCGTGAATGGCAGCATCATCTACTTCAGTGAGTGTGAGGTGCACTACGTGCTCGACGCGCTGCGATGCATCCTCGAAAACAATCACGGCGCCATCGACTGCAAGCCGTCGGTGCACGACAGCTACAACCAGCGGATCGACGAGGGCAATGCCAAGCGCGCCTGGGGTGCTTCCAGCGTGAGTAGTTGGTACAAGAACGACCTTGGGCGCGTGGCGCAGAACTGGCCGTTCTCGCTGCTCGAGTACTGGCAGACCACGCAGGCCATCGATCCATCCGACTACGAGATTCTCCCCAGAAACGAGCAAAGCCAATGACCACAGCGACCGAACGACTCAAGACCACCGGCGTCTGGTACTTCACCGACACGATGAGCGCGGGTGAGGCCGCCGACGTGGCCGGCCGTATCGAATCGCTCGGGTATTCCACGTTGTGGATGCCCGACACGTTGGGGCGCGACCCGTTTGCCCACATCGCGTGGCTTGCCAGTCAGACCAGCACGCTGCAGTTCGCCACCGGAATCGCCAACATCTATCACCGTCATCCCGGCCCGATGATGCAGGCCGCGCAGACGTTGGCCGAGCAGAGCGACAATCGGTTCATCTTGGGGTTGGGGGTGAGCCACAGTCCGATCGTCGCCGACGTGCGCGGACTCGACTACTCCAAGCCGCTCACCAAGATGCGCGAGTATCTCGCGGCGATGGACGCGTCGATGTACATGGGGCCGGCAGCGACCGAGCCGGTGCTTCGGGTGCTCGCAGCCCTCGGCCCCAAGATGCTCGAGCTCAGCGCGACGGCGACCGACGGCGCACATCCGTACTGGACCACGCCCGAGCACACGGCGCAGGCGCGGGACATCCTGGGCCCCGACAAGCTGCTGTGTGTCGAGCAGAAGATCGTCCTGTCGACCGATGCCGACGTGGCGCGCACCGCCGGTATTGGCGCCCTGGGCTTCTACGCGGACCTGCCGAACTATCGCAACAACTGGAAGCGGCTCGGTTTCACCGAGGAAGAGATTCAGGATCGAGCCGATCGGTTCATCGACGCCGTGGTGGCGTGGGGCGACGCCGATGCGATCGCCGGGCGGGTCCAGGAGCACTACGACGCCGGCGCAGATCACGTGTGCATCCAGCCCGTGAACCCCGACGGCACCCCGACGCCGCACTGGGAAGCGCTCGAGGAGCTCGCCCCCAAGTAGACCCTCGCTCCCAAGTAAAACCGCTGCGTCCAGGCGGAGGGTCGAGCTACGGTTTGACCTGTGGCGCCCAAGCAGAACCTGTCGTTCGATCGAATCGCTCAGGACTACGACGAGACCCGCGGCGGTCTTCCTCGTGGTCAGCGCTTCGCCGAGACCATCGCCGGCCATCTTCGACGCGACGATGTCGTGCTCGAGGTTGGTGTCGGCACCGGGCTGGTGGCGGTGCCGCTGGCGGAGCTCGGTTACAACGTCGTGGGGTTCGACATCAGCGATGCGATGCTGCGTTTGGCAGGCGAGCGAATCCCGGGCCGGATCGGGTTTGGCGACACGAGCTGCTTGCCGGTGGCGTCAGGCTCGGTGGACGCGGTGGTTGCAGTGTGGGCTTTGCACGTCGTGGCCGATCGCGATGCCATGGCAACCGAGCTCGCCCGGGTTCTTCGTCCGGGTGGCACCTTGCTCACCGTGTCGCCCACCCCCGACGTCGACGGCGACGACATCCACGACACCACCGCCGGACTCAGTCCCGGCCTCGGCATCAGCACCGGTGTCGATCGCTCGGAGGAGTTGGCGCCGTTTCTCGAGCCGTTCGGCTTCACGTTCGAGGCGGATGAGGTGACCGACGAGTTCCACCTCGAACAGACGCCCAACGAGCGAGCGGATCAGTATGAGGCCCGGGTGTTCTCGATGTTGTGGGATGTCGACGACGCAACCTGGGCCCGTGTGGTCCAGCCCATCATCGACGACCTCCGCCGCCTGCCCGAACCGGACCGGCCCCGCCAAAAGACCCACCGCCACATCCTCTCCACCTACCACCCCACGTAGTCAACCCCCCACCCACCGTCAACAATGGTGTCAGACACGTGTCTGACACCATTGTTGACGCAGGGTGGGGGGTTGCGCGCGGTTAGTAGCGGATGACGGCTTGGTCGGTGACGAGGGCGGTGATGAGGGCGACGGGGGTGACGTCGAACGCGGGGTTGTAGGCGGCGGTGCCGTGGGGGGCGATAGGCGTACCCTTCACCGAGCCGACCTCGGCCGGGCCGCGGTCTTCGATTTCGATGGCGGCGCCGGTCGGCGTGTTGGGATCCATAGTGGATTCGGGGGCGACGACGACGAAGGGCACGCCGGCGTACTGGCAGCCGAGGGCGAGACTGAACGTGCCGATCTTGTTGGCGGTGTCGCCGTTGGCGGCGATTCGATCGGCGCCGGTGAACACCACATCGATACCGCCCCGACTCAGCAGGTACGGGCCCGCCGAATCGACGATGAGCTTGTGCGGCGCCCCCATGCGGCCGAGTTCCCACGTGGTGAGTCGGCCTCCCTGCAGCAGCGGCCGCGTCTCCATCGCGATCGCCTCGGCCAAGCGGCCGCGTTCGTGGAGGGTTTGAACGACCGCCAACGCCGTGCCCCGCTCGACCGCCGCCAGACCACCGGTATTGCACACCGTGAGTGCGGTGATGGGTCGATCGCCGCACACCTCGAGGATGTAGTCGGCGCCCAGGTTGCCCATGTTGATCGATGCCTGCAGCTCTTCGTCGCGGATCAGGTTGGCCTCGGCCAAGGCGGCCTCGGGACGTGTTCGGGCGACTGTCGCAGTGCGGTCGACCATCGTGGCGAGGTTGACCGCGGTCGGCCGGGCGGTGCGAACCTCGGTGACGAGTGCCTCGAACGCGGCCGTCGCGGTGAGGGGGTCGTGGGTGCGGGCAGCCAACACGACGCCGTAGGCGCCAGCCACGCCGATCGCCGGCGCGCCGCGCACGGCGAGGCGCTTGATCGCGTCGACCATCGTCGGCACGTCGCCGACCCGGAGCCATACCTCCTGCTGCGGTAGCAGGGTCTGGTCGATCATGACGACGGCGTCGCCGTCCCAGTCGAGTGTTCGCACGGTGTCTCCAAAACGGGCAGCGGTTGCCCGCGATTGTGGGCGACCCGAAGCGGTCTGCCAACTTAGGGCGGTGGAAGACCTGTATTCACCCGAAGCCGCGGCGACCTATGAAGGTGCCCTGGGCGGTTGCGTCTACTGCACGCGCCTGATCGGCGGCGACCCCAACCTGGTCCTGCACGGCGGTGGCAATTCGTCGGTCAAGGTGCCGTTCGAGGACATCACGGGCACGACGATCGACGCACTGTACGTCAAGGGTTCGGGCTGGGATATGGCCACGATCGAGGCTCCCGGCTTCACGCCGCTCCCGATCGACCGTATGCGTTCACTCCTGGCACTCGACGAGCTGAGCGACCCCGACATGATGCGTGAACTCGGCGCCGCCAAGCTCGACCCGGCTGCGCCGAACCCATCCGTCGAGACGCTGCTGCACGCGTACCTACCGCACAGGGCGATCCAACACAGCCACGCCGACTGCATCGTGAACCTCACGAACGTCGGCGACGGCGCCGCCGTGGTCGACGAGGTTTTCGGCGACAAGGTGCTGACGATTCCGTACGTGAAGCCCGGCTTCGACCTGGCCAAGCTGGTGCGAGACATGTTTGCCGAGGGCGGTCGCGATGACCTGCTCGGCATGGTGCTGCTGAACCACGGCCTGTTCACCTTCGCCGACGACTCGTACGAGGCCTATCGGCGTCATGTCGAGCTCATCTCGATGGCCGAGACGTGGCTGGACCACAATGCTCCCGTCGAAGCTCCCGTCGATCGCAGCGACCGGTCCTCCGCTCCGTCCGGACAACTGCCCGATGTTCTCCTGACCGACCTGGCCGACCTGCGTCGAGCGGTGTCTGACGCGGCCGGCGCGCCGATGATCCTCGAACGTCACACCGGCGAGGCCGTACGCGAGTTCGTCGCTCGGCCGGACCTCGCCGACCTGGCCACCCGCGGTCCGCTGACCCCGGATCACATCATTCGCACCAAGCGCACGCCGCTCGTCGGCACCGACGTCGCCGGCTTCGTGGCGGACTACGAGCAGTACTTCGCCACGAACCAGGCCCGCACCGGTGAGGATCTCACGATGCTCGACCCGGCGCCCCGCGTGGTGCTCGACCCAGCGCTCGGACTCGTCACGGCCGGACGCACCGCCGGCGCCGCTCGGATCGCCGCCGACATATACCACCACACGATGCCGGTGCTTCAGCGGGCCGAAGATCACCTCGGTGGGTACGTCGCGCTGTCCGAGGCCGACCTGTTCGAGATGGAGTACTGGGACCTCGAGCAGGCCA
>CBESNZ010000206.1:0-6384 GCA_965531045.1 uncultured Acidimicrobiales bacterium | reverse complement strand
GGAGCTTCCGCGCGCTATTTCTTCGGAGCTTCCGCTCCGGGAGAAGCGGTGTCGCCCATTTCTTTGACGGACTGTTCGTTGGCCGACTTGCGGAAACGGCCGAACCAGCCCTGCGAGCCTTCGCGCACACCGGGGTGAAAAACCGTGTACAGCAACAGACCCAAGGCGCCGATGCCGAGCGGCACGATCGCGTCACCTTTGCCCGTGTACGTGGGGTACAGGACGAAGCCGCTGAGCAACGCGGTCCAGGTCCACATGATGAGGACGCTGCGCCGTTGCCCGTGACCGAGCCGCATCAACCGGTGATGCAGATGCTCTTTGTCGGCGTCCGCCAGGCTGCGTCGTCGCGAGGCTCGCCGAACAATCGCCAGCACCGTGTCGAGAATCGGCACGCCCAAGATGAACAGCGGGATGAATATCGGAGCGAAGAAGAAGAACGCCTGCCCACTGAAAGGTGCATCGGTGCGTCCGCCGACGGACATGGTCGATGCCGCCATCAGTAGGCCGAGCAACAAGGCGCCGCCGTCGCCCATGAAGATGCGGGCCGGATGGAAATTATGGGGCAGGAAACCAACGCACAAGCCCACGGCGATGACGGCGATCAGCGCGCCCGGGTTGTTCTCCAGGAGCACTCCCTCGTCGCCGAGGCGCACCGCGTAGAGAAAGAAGGTGGCAGCCGCGATGCCGACGATGCCCGCCGCCAGACCATCGAGCCCATCGATGAGATTGATGGCGTTGGCCATCCCCACGACCCACAACACGGTGAGCAATGCCGACCAGTCGGGCGACAGCAGGAACAACTCGTAGAACGGCACCCGAAGCACCAGCAGTGCCACACCGGCGAAGGACAACACCGACCCGGCGAGCACCATGCCGGCGACCTTGGCGGGCGCCGAGATCTCTCGGATGTCGTCGATGACGCCAACGGCAAAAATGATCGTTGCGGCCGCGAGCACGCCGAGCAACTCCGACGGCGACTCGAATATCTTTGCGAAATCGTCGATCAACCACGCCGTTCCCATCGCGGCAAACAAACCGGCGACCATGGCAGCGCCACCGAGCGTGGGCGTGGCGGTCTCGTGCACCTTGCGTTCGTCGGGCGGGACGACCGCGCCAACCCGCACCGCAAGCCAACGGGCGAGGGGCGTCGTCGCAACGGTGACGAGACCCGCCACCGCAAACACGATTCCGTACGCCCACATTGTTGGCATGACGATTGCGCTAGTGCGCACCCTCCGATGGATAGGGAACGAACGGCGCACAAAGCGCTTCGACTTCGGCCTTGATCGACGCCACCGCAGCCGGATTGGCCCGCTCTCGCAAACAACGGGCCATGAGCTGCGCGATGGTGGGCATGTGTTCTTCGGTCATGCCCTGCGTGGTGACGCCGGGCGTTCCGATGCGCACGCCGCTCGTGACGAACGGCGACCGCGGATCGTCGGGAATCGTGTTCTTGTTAAGGGTGATCCCGCCGTCATCGAGCACGGCCTGGGCTTCTTTGCCGGTGAGGTCTTCGTCGAAGGTTCGGAGGTCGACGAGCAAGAGGTGATTGTCGGTTCCGCCGGAGACGAGACGAAAACCCTCGCCGGCGAGCGCCTCGGCGAGCGCATGCGAGTTCTTGACGATCTGGGCGGCGTACGTGCGGAACTCGGGTCGAAGCGCCTCGCCGAAGGCCACGGCCTTGCCGGCGATGACGTGTTCGAGCGGGCCCCCCTGCAAGCCGGGGAAGATCGCGCTGTCGATCTTCTTCGCGTACTCGGCGGTGCTGAGGATGCAGCCACCGCGCGGCCCGCGGAGGGTCTTGTGGGTGGTGAACGTCATCACGTCGACGAATGGCATCGGATTGGGGTGAACGCCGCCGGCGATGAGTCCGGCGATGTGGGCCGCATCGAACATGAGCAACGCGCCGACTTCGTCTGCGATGTCGCGCAGCGGTTCTGGTTCGATGATGCGCGGATAGGCCGTCGCGCCCGCGACGATGAGCTTGGGCTTGTGTTCGATCGCCAGCTCGCGCATCTGCGCGAGGTCGATCCGCTCATCGCTCTTCGTGAGCCCGTAGCTCACGAAGTTGTAGAGCCGTCCGCTGAAGTTGACGGGTGAACCATGGGTGAGGTGCCCGCCTTGGTCGAGGCTGAGACCGAGGACCGTGTCGCCGGCCTCGAGCAACGCCAGATACACACCCATGTTCGCATTCGCACCCGAGTGCGGTTGCACATTGGCGTGATCGGCGCCGAAGAGTTGCTTCGCGCGGTCGCGGGCGATGTCCTCGATGCTGTCGACGACGGCGTTGCCGCCGTAGTAGCGCTTGCCGGGATAACCCTCGGAGTACTTGTTGGTGAGCACCGACCCGGTGGCTTCCATGACGGCGGGAGACGTAAAGTTTTCCGACGCGATCAGCTGCAATCCGCTGTTCTGCCGGACCCGCTCGCCGTCGATGAGACCGAACACTTCGGTGTCGCGTTCTGTTGACCACATCGACGAGGGCACCCGCAGCTCCTTGCTCAGGCAGTTCGCACTGCCGGTTCGTTGCTTGAAATGTACCCGGCATCGCCAGCACTATCGTGCCGGCCCGCCGGTATCTTCAACATCGTGTTGACGGCCTCTGGACTCTCCAAATCATTTGGGCCGCGCACCCTGTTTTCCGATGTCACCATCAAGTTGGCGCCCGGCCGTCGAATCGCCCTCGTCGGCGGAAACGGCGTCGGCAAGACCACGCTCGTCAGCATCTTGATGGGCGAGCAACTTCCCGACAGCGGTGAAGTGTTCCGGCCGAAGGACTTGCGGATCGGTTACCTCGCGCAGGAGCTGCCGGGAACCACCGAAGCCACCGTGCTCGAAGAGGTGCTCGCCGGGTCCGAACACATCACCGGCTTGAGCTCCCGGTTGCGAGAGCTCGAAGCCGAGATGGGGTCCGAGACCGGCGACGACACGCAGCCCCACGACGACATCATCGAAGAGTACGGCGAGCTGCAGAGCCGATTCGAACAACTGGGCGGCTACGCCCTCGAGGCCGAAGCCCATCGCGTCCTCGCGGGGTTGGGGTTCGCTCCCGATGATGCGGCCCGATCGTGCCGCGAGCTGTCGGGTGGCTGGCGGATGCGCGTGTCGCTCGCTCGGCTACTTCTCGCCGAACCCGATGTTCTGATCCTCGACGAACCGACCAATCACCTCGACCTCGACAGCATCGCTTGGCTCGCCGAGCGGCTGAAAAACTGGACGAGCGCATTGCTCTTCGTCAGCCACGACCGGGATTTCATCGACGACATCGCCAACCGCGTCGTCGAACTCATCGGCGGGACCGCCAATGAATACGTCGGCGGCTTCGCCGAATTCGTCGTCGAACGCGAAGAACGACTGGCCCTCATCGAGGCGACTGCACGACGCCAATCCAAAGAGGTCGAGCGGGTCGAGCGCTTCGTCGAGCGCTTCCGCTACAAGGCCACCAAAGCCCGCCAGGTGCAGAGCCGCATCAAGACGCTGGAAAAGCTCGAACGCATCGAAGTGCCCGATCAAACGCAACTGGTGGCCAAGTTCGCGTTTCCCGAGCCGCAACGCTCTTCACGCGTCGTCGCCGAATTCGACAACGCCAGTGTCGGCTACGAGGAAGAACCCATCCTCACCGGCATCTCGTTCGCGCTCGAACGCGGGGACAAGGTGGCCCTGGTCGGACCCAACGGCGCCGGCAAGACGACCCTGATCAAGCTGCTCATGGGAGAACTCGAGGCGCTCGCCGGCTCTGCCACAATCGGCTCGAACGTCGACCACGCGCTGTTCGTGCAAGACCAAGCGGCGGCGCTCGACGGCTCACGCACCGTCTACCAGGAATTCATGACGGCGGTGCCCAAGCCCGGCACCCGCAACCTCCGGACCGTGCTCGGTTCCTTCGGCTTCTCCGGCGAGGCGGCGGATCGCAAGATCGACGAACTGTCCGGTGGGGAACGCACGCGACTGGCGCTGGCCATGATCATGGCCAACCCCGTCAACCTGCTCGTGCTCGACGAACCGACCAACCACCTCGATCTCCCCAGCTGCGACGTGCTCGAAGATGCGTTGCGGGCCTACCCGGGTGCGGTCATCTTGGTCACGCACGATCGCTACCTCGTTCGAAGCGTGGCGGATGCGTTGGTCGAGGTGCGCGACGGCAAAGCCACCTGGCATGACGGCGTGAGCGAGGACATCTTGGCCCCCCGGCCTGACGCCGCATCTCGCCGGCCCTCGGCGGGCGCGACCGCGTCCAAGCCGCAGCACAAACGAGCCAAACAACGCCAGGTCAACGCGGCGGATCGCAAAGCGAAGAACGACGCCGACCGTGATCAACGAAAGTCGCTCACCAAAGTCGAGCGCCAATGGGAGAAGGCCGAGGCGCAGGTCGCGATCTGGCAGGACAAGCTCGCCGATCCGGCGCTCTACGACGAGCCCGACAAACTGGCCGAGGTCCTCACCGCCCACGAGGCCGCCAAAGACAAAGCCGCGACATTGATGTCCGAGTGGGAATCCCTCAGCGACTAGTCCCAGATCTTCCAGGGGGCTCGACCCGTGGCCCAGAGGTGATTGAGTTCGGTGTACTCGCGGTACGTGTCCATCCCGCGCCAGAACCCCTCGTGGACGTGGAGCCCAAGTTCACCGTTGGCGGTCAGCTTCTGGAGGGCGTCGGATTCGAGCATGTCGGAGTCCGGGCTGACGAAGTCGAGGAATTCTCGCTGGAATACGAAGAACCCGCCGTTGACCAGGCCCTCATTGAGCATGGGCTTCTCGGCGAAGTCCGTGATCTTTTCGCCTTCGACGGCGAGCTCGCCGAAGCGTGACGTGGGGTGAACCGCCGTGACCGTACCGATCTCGCCGTGACGGCGGTGCGTGTCGAGCAGGGCTTGGACATCGATATCGGCGACGCCGTCCCCGTAGGTGAGCATGAACGTGTCGGTGTCGAGGTAGTCGGCGACCATGGCCAGGCGCCCTCCGGTGAGGGTGTCGAGACCGGTGTCGACACAGGTGACGGACCAGTCGACGTGGGTGTCGAGGTTGTGGAACACCGGTCGCTCGTCGGCTCCGAGCTCGACGGTGAAGTCGGACTGATGAATGCGGTAACGCAAAAAATAGTCCTTGATGACGTCGGCCTTGTAGCCAAGGCACAACACGAACCGACGGAATCCGAAGTGGCTGTACACCTTCATGATGTGCCACATGATCGGTCGACCGCCGACGTCGATCATCGGCTTTGGCAGGCTCTCGGAGGCCTCGCGGATACGGGTTCCCTGCCCGCCGCACAGCAGGACAACTGGAATGTCAGCGTTCGAAATTGGTGCCATCGTTACTTCTGTCCTTCATCCCGCGACGTCTCTGTAGTGCCAAAATTGGCCTTCGGCCCCTTCTCCGTCGGCACGGGCGCGTGACCGATGAGCACCACGCCGAGGATCTTAGCGGGAAGGCCCCTGCAACTCAGCCACCCAGAGCGTCCAGCTTGGCCACTCGCTGTGCATGTCGGCCGCCTTCGAAGTCAGCGGAGAGGTACGCGTCCAGGGACTGCGTCGCGACCACGTCGCCGATCAGACGCTCACCGAAGCAGATGATGTTGGCATCGTTGTGTTGTTTTGCGAGCTGCGCGGACGTCACGTCGTGGACGGTCGCGGCGCGAATGCCACGGATCTTGTTGGCGGCCATCGCGATGCCAATGCCGCTGCCGCACACGCAAACCCCGCACTCGGCGTCGCCGCCGGCCACCGCTCGGCCGACCGCAGCACCAAAGTCGGGGTAGTCGACGCGTTCGGTCGACGTCGTCCCGCAATCGACCACCTCGTGGCCGGCCTTCTCCAGGTGGTTCACCAGAAGCGACTTGAGCTGAAATCCGGCATGGTCGGAGCCGACGGCAATGCGTGTCATGGGTCGGAGGTTAGTGCGTCGAATCGACGGTGACAGGCCCTGGCCGCAGCACCGCAAACGGATCGACCTGCACCACCGTCGATGCGCTGCCGGCCAGCGTTCCACCATCGATGATCAACACGTCGGGTCCAAAACCGTCGCGACATTCACCAGCCGTGGCTGCCGGAGGCAGACCGGCGAGGTTCGCGCTGGTCGCCGCGAGCGGTCCGACCTCGCCGGCAATCGACCGCAACCAGCGGTGATCGGGGCAGCGGATGCCGATCGTGGAATCCGCAGCACCAAGGTGAAGGGCTGCCGCTCTGGCCGTTCGCTCCCCCACCAGGGTCAGGGCCCCCGGCCAATGTTGGGCGATGAGTCGACGTACCCGATCGGTGAGCACCATCAGGGTCTCGGCCTGCTCCACGTCGGCGACGATCACGGCGAGCGGTTTGTCGTGCGGTCGACCCTTGCGTTCGGCAATGTCGATCGCCCCCGGAAGGTAGCTTGAGGCAGCCGGACCGAGCCTGC
>CBESNZ010000205.1:0-6418 GCA_965531045.1 uncultured Acidimicrobiales bacterium | reverse complement strand
TCTTCGATGCCGAACTGTTCGGCGTACGGCTGAATGAAGGCGTTGAACCCCATGAACGCCACGAACACCAAGAGGTTGACGAGGCCGACTCGGGCGGCGATCGGATGAAAGAGATCTCCGAAGCTGGTGGGCCGGACCGCATCGCCGGGGTTGGTCTCCGGTACGAACAAGCCGAGGAGTGCTGCTAGGAACGCGAAGCCGGCAGCGGTGCCGAACGCCGCACTGAAGCCCCACGATTGCAGGACCGTCTCGCCGACGATCGGCCCGATGGCGAAGCCGATGAACACCGCCACGGAGAAGGTCGAGAACACCCGGGCGCGGTGGCGCTCGGGCGGCAGTTCGGTGGCCGTCGTGGCTTGGGCGAGATACATGAGCGATGCTCCCGCGCCCGTGCCGATGCGCACGGCCAACAGGGCGAGCAGCGAATGCGACGCCGCCGGCACGTGCAACAACTGAAAGGCGCCGATCGCGACGGCTCCGGAGATCATCAATGGCTTGCGGCCGATGCGGTCCGAGAGCACCCCGGCAAAGGGGCGTACGAGCAACATGCCGATGGCGAACACGCCAAAGGCAAGGCCGATGTCGGTCTTGGATCCACCGAGCTCGTCCTCGACCAGCCGTGGCAGGACGGGAAACGAGATGCCGGCGACGGTGAAGTACGCAATGCCCGCGGCGAACAGCGTCAGGATCTGTGGGGTGTAGACGCGATCAGGCACGCGGGCACCGTAACGAAGTCCGTCGCAAGCGGGCCAGCTACCGACGTCGGCTTCGGAGTCGCTGAGGCACGGCAGTATCGTGGCGAGGTGCCATCCCTACGTCTCGCGCTTTGTCAGATCAATGTGGTCGTTGGCGACCTCGACGGAAACGTCGCCAAGATCATCGCCGCGCTCGAGCAGGCCGAGACGGCCGGCGCCGACCTCGCGCTCTTCCCCGAGGGTGTCGTCACCGGTTACCCGGCGGAGGACCTCGTGTTGAAACCGGGGTTCGTGGCCGACAATCAGGCTGCGCTCCGGGCGATCGCGACGCGAACGGGCCGATGTGCCGCGGTGGTCGGATTCGTGGACGGACCCGAGCTGTTCAATTCGGCAGCGTTGTGTGCGAACGGCGAAGTGGCCGGTGTGTACCACAAGCGGGCGCTGCCGAATTATCAGGTCTTCGACGAGAAGCGGTATTTCCACGCCGGTTCCGAACCGATGGAGCTCTACGACGTGGCCGGGGTGAAGGTCGGGCTGGCGATCTGCGAGGACGCATGGATCGCCGGTGGGCCGATGACGCAGTTGAGCGCGGGTGGGGCCGAACTGATCGTGTTGATCAATGGTTCGCCGATGCAGCGCGGGAAGATGCACGTGCGCGAACGAGAGATGGCCGAACGGGTCGAAGAGGGGAGCGCGCCGATCGTGTATCTCAATCTCGTCGGCGGCCAGGACGAGCTGATCTTCGACGGGGGTTCGATGGTGGTCGGCGGCGACGGAACGGTCGTCGCCCGTTGTGCGCAGTTCGTCGAGGACGTCATGGTCTTCGATCTCGACATCGCGGCCCGGAATGGGTCCGATCGTGCGTTCCCGATCATCTCGGTTACCGAACCGCAACCGAAGAGCGACCGCTTGGCCCCCGCCATCGCCCCGATCGCCGGGCCGATGGAAGAACTCTATGAAGGCTTGTTGCTCGGCACCCGGGACTACGTGCGGAAGAACGGTTTTTCCGAGGTCTGTCTCGGGTTGTCCGGCGGTATCGACTCCTCGATCACCGCGGCGATCGCCGTCGACGCGTTGGGCTTCGAGAACGTGCACGGTGTGTTGATGCCGTCGCGGTTCTCCAGCGATCACTCCGTGTCCGACGCGGTTGTTCTGGCCGAGGCGCTCGGCATCGAGCACCGCACCATCGCGATCGAGCCCGGTCACCGTGCCTTCCTCGAGATGCTGGCCCCGAGCTTCGGTGAACGCGAACCCGACGTCACGGAAGAGAACATTCAGTCGCGCGTTCGCGGTGTGTTGCTGATGGCGCTCGCGAACAAGTTCGGATGGCTGGTGCTCACGACGGGGAACAAGAGCGAATCGGCCGTCGGCTATTCCACGCTCTACGGCGACACCGCCGGCGCGTACGCCTGTATCAAGGATGTGTACAAGCTCGATGTGTATCGGTTGTGCCGTTACGTGAACGAGCGGCACGGTCGCGAAGTCATCCCGGAGTCGGTCATCGACAAACCACCGTCGGCCGAACTTCGGCCCGACCAACGAGACGACCAGTCGCTACCGCCCTACGAAGTACTCGACCCGTTGCTCGAGGCCTACATCGAGGGCGATGCGACGCGTGGCGAACTGATCGCCCAAGGGTTCGAGCCCGACCTGGTCCAGCGAATCTGTCGGCTGGTCGACATCTCCGAGTTCAAGCGTCGTCAGACGCCGCTGGGACCACGGGTCACCCACAAGGCCTTCGGACGTGACCGTCGATTGCCGATCACCAACGGCTACCGCAGATGAGCCTCACGGCCGAACAAAGCGCGACCGTGGTCGGCCAGCTGCAGTGGTCGAGCGCGGCGATCGCGTCGGTCGCCGGCTCCGGTGACGATCCACGATTGGCAGCGATCGCCGCGCTGTTGGGTCACCAAGCGACGCGTTGGGCGAACCACCTACCCGACTCGGTCCTGCTGCGTCCGGCCGACCGTGTCATGCCGGCAAGCGCGCTGACGAGCGACGCAATCGCTGCGCTCGGCGCCGTCTCACCCGACGGTTTGGAGGGAGCGATCGCGCACCTGATCCGTCAACTCGAAGGCGAACTCGAAGGGCTGGAAGAACGGGTGGGGAACGTTGCGGACGCCGCGCTAGCTCGTGCGATCGCCGAGACGCGAACCGAACTCCGGCATGCGTCAACCCGCCTCCACACTGGACTTGCGTCCGAATCGACAGCGGCGCCGGTCGCCGAACTGGTCCGCCAAATCGAGCGGGGCTGCTTCATCGTCGTCGCCGATGCCGCGGAGGGATAGACATGAAATGCCGCTACTGTGCGAAGCAATTCCAATCGTCTTGGGGCGGACTCCATGATGCGAATTTCCAAATTGCGTCAAGTTCGGGATCGTGCGGAGTCGATACCAACCGTTGACCGTTACACTTTGGACAAGTCGGAACTGGGGAGCAGGCCACACGTTGGTTCGCTACCCGGCGACGCCGGTCCGCTGATCGAGAAGGTGCACCTTGGCTAAGGAGAGAGTCGAACGCGACGAGGAAGACCTCGTTCGTCTGTATCTCACGGACATTGGTCAGTACCCGCTGCTGACCAAAGAGGACGAGGTTCGTTTGGCTCAGGCCATCGAGGCCGGCACCGAGGCGCGCGAAGCCCTCGAGGCCGACACGGGCAAGCTCACGCCGGCAAAGCGCCGCGAGATGGTCCGGGCGAAACGCAAGGGTGACGACGCCGAACGCACTTTCGTGCAGTCCAACCTGCGCCTCGTCGTATCGATCGCCAAGAAGTACCAAGCTTCCGGGCTGCCGTTGCTCGACCTCATTCAAGAGGGCAATCTGGGCCTCATGCACGCGGTCGAGAAGTTCGACTGGCGGAAGGGCTTCAAGTTCTCCACCTACGCCACCTGGTGGATTCGACAGGCAATTACCCGCGGTATCGCCAATACGGGTCGAACGATTCGCCTTCCGGTGCACGCCGGCGACACGCTGGCTCGTCTGCAAAAGGCGCGGTCACGTTTGGAGCTCAAGCTCGGCCGTGCCGCCACGCTGTCCGAACTGTCGCGCGAAGTCGAGATGCCCGAAGACAAGGTCACCGAAGCCCTGCGCTTCGCCGCCGAACCCTTGTCCTTGTCCGAGCCACTGCGCGAGGACGGCGACGCCGAACTCGGAGACGTCGTCGAAGACCGCTCGGCGGACTCGCCCTTCGAGGTTGCGGCTACAGCGCTGCTCCCCGACGAAATCTCCCGGCTCCTGTCACCGCTCGACGAGCGTGAACGAGAGATTCTGAAACTCCGCTTCGGTCTCGACCGCGGCGAGCCGCGTACGCTCGAAGAGGTCGGCGAACACTTCAACCTCACCCGTGAGCGCATCCGCCAGATCGAAGCCCGGGCCATGTCCAAGCTTCGCCACCCGTCCTCCGACACCGGCGCACGCGACCTACTCGCAGTCTGACCCCGACGGGTCATGTCACCGCACTAGGTTGGTCTCATGATCTCTCGGCGGTTCGCGACCGCTTTTCTGTCCGTGGCGATATTGCTCGGAGCCTCCTGTTCGAGCGACGGAAGCGCTGAACCGGCGGCGACGTTGCCGACCGTCCCGGCCGACCAAGTCACCGTTGCTCCGACGTTTGTCGACCCGACCGTCGCGCCCGTACGAACCGACGCGTCGCCACTGGTGCTCGATGCCGTCGTGTTCGAGGGCGCGCCAATGGTGGTGTTGCGCAATGCCGGCGACGAGCCCTACGACATCTCGGGCCACTTCCTGTGCAACCGTCCGTCGTACATGGCACTGCCCGATGCAATCATCGAACCCGGCGACGTGCTCGAGGTCGATGCGACCGAACTCGCGCTCGATCCGGCGAATGGCGAGGTAGGCCTCTACACCACCTCGTCGTATGACGATCCGGATGCGATGTTGCGCTACGTCCAATGGGGCGAGGCCGAACACGGACGAACCGAAACCGCCGTGGCGGCGGGGCTTTGGCCGAGTGGCGAAGCCATCGGTAACGGCGGCGCATCGTTGTTCGCAACCAGCGACGATCCGACCTCGGCTGCGGGATGGTCGGTCGGCTAGCGACGGAATCCCGTCGAGTCCTTCACGCCCGGTAGCAACTTGTCCTACCCTTGCGACTGCACGCGCCATCGGGCGAGTTGCGAAGCAGACCCAGCGGAGGACCTGATGGTTGGTAAGCACGTGGTTGACAAGCGCGTTGTTGGTACACACGGTGTGCGCACGCACACATCGGTTGGCAGGCGGGCCGGAAACGGTGCTCGCCTCCTCGTGGCGCTCCTCACCATGGCTGCTTCACTTGCGCTTGTGCCCGGTACGGCCGTCGCGCAAACGCCCACGATTTCCGGCGTCGCCATCACGCCCCTCGCACCCGGTGACGCAGACGACGTCGTTGTCGTCGCGACGGTGACCGACCCGACCGCGCCGCTCCTGACGTACAAGGTCGCGTTCGGCGCCGAGGTCGGCGTTCCGATGGCCGACGATGGTCTCGCTCCCGATGCCGTGGCAGCCGACGGCGTCTACACCGCGACGATTCCCATGCAAGCCGCCGGCGAACTCGTCCGGTACAACGTGTCCGATGGCGGCGTGTCCGTGCCCGCCGCGGCAGATTCGGTCGACTATCTCGGCTACGTCGTCGCCGACCCGTCGGTTTCGACCACCCTGGCCGACTTCCGCTGGTTCATCGATCCCACCGACTTCGACGCCATGTACGCCACCCGTCTGCAGGAAGATCCCGAGGACAAATTTCCCGCAGTGCTGGCCTTCGACGGCGTGGTCTACGACAACGTGATGGTCGGCATCGGCGGCAACAACTTCGCCCAAACCAACTATCCGAAGCAGAGCTTCGACTTCTCGATGCCGGCAGGCCACACGTTCACCGCACCCGACCTGCCCTACGCCGTCGACGAGTTCGAGCTGAAGGGCTCGTGGGTCGACTTTGTGTTCGGCCGCAACCAGACGTCGCTCGATGTCTTCGAACAGGCCGGGTTCCCGACCATCAACACATTCCCCGTGCACCTTGAGCGCAATGGCGAGTACTACGGCATGTTCGTCTTCTCCGAGAAGCTCGACGAGACGTGGCTCGATGCTTCTGGTCTCACCGGCGGCGAGTTCTACGAGTCGAGCTTCGGCGGCTTCCTCTACAGCGGTACCTGGGATGTTGAACGCCCAGCGGCTGGCTCAACCACAACGATCGATGCGTTGTCATCGGTGCTTCGGAGCCCCTCGGGCAACAGCAAAACCCAGTTCCTGTACGACACGTTCGATATTCCGCAGCTGATCAACTACATGGCCGTGTCGGCGCTCACGGGGCACAACGACCAGCAGACCGACAACTTCTTCATGTACAACGACAGTGACCGCACCGGACGCTGGCAGATGTACCCCTGGGATCTCGAAGTGACCTTCGGCGTCGACCTCGGTGGGTGCGACGAGCAGGACATCCCCGACCTGCGCTGTGTCGGCAACCCCTTGTTCGACTCGATCTATGAGGTTGCCGAACTCGAAGCGATGTACTGGCGGAGGGTTCGCACGTTGCTCGGTGGTCCCTTCGCAGGCACCGCTCTCGAAGACGCCCATGCGGCACGTATCGCTGCCCTCGGCTCCGAGCCGGCCGCCGATGAGGCGGTTTGGAATCGGTTCGACGCATCGCTGTTCGTCGGTGCCTTCCAGCAGGACATCGCCGACTGGCGGGCGGTGTTCGCCGGCGAGAGTCGTGTCCCGTCGGCACA